>URNB01000024.1 GCA_900549055.1 uncultured Oscillospiraceae bacterium | reverse complement strand
CCGTCCGCAGTAAGTAAGCGGACGGCGCGGGTTATTACATTTAAATTCAGAATGTCTTTTTCAGTCAAGACCTATATAGGGTGCGGGGTCAACTCTTGTTTCGCTCACAAGCACCTCAAAGTGCAGGTGATTTCCGGTGGAATTTCCCGTGCTGCCCACAAGCGCCAGCAGATCTCCCTGCTCAACCGCAGCGCCCTTTGCAACCTTGAGCGCGCTTGCATGAGCGTATCTGGTCCGAAGTCCGTTGCCGTGATCTATAACAACGCTGTAGCCGTATGCTCCGTCAAACCCGGAGGAAACTACCGTGCCTGCCGCCGCCGCGTAAATTCCCGTGCCGCGGTCTGCCGCAAGATCCATTCCCTTGTGGCCTCTGCCGTCACCGTAATAAGAGGATATAACGAACGATCCGCCGGTCAGCGGGCAGATAAGACCCTTGCTGCGAGCCGAAATGCGCTGCGCCGCCGTTGCAATGCTTTTTGCCGTTCCGACCAAGGTTACCTGCTCTACCGGCTCCTTAATGACCTCCGTCTTTATCTCCGCGCGGGATACAACCTCGCCGTTGAGCGCTTCAACATTTTCTGTTTTACGGTTTATGCCGTTCTGCCCTGCCGTTTTAACCGAAGAATAGCCTATAAGCTCGTCCTTGGTTTTTACGGTTTTGGTGGTGAACGGTATTGCGGTATCGGTCGTGATTACCGATACGGTTTTAACATTAAGCTTCTGCGCCGCCGCTTCAAGCTCCTCGGCGGAGGCAATCTCGCTCTTTAAATAATAGCCCTTTTCGGTTTTGACCTCGTCTGTAAATTCCGAGGAATTTACCGCGCCGTTTGTTTCAAAGGCGGTGCGGCGTTTTTCAAGGCAATCGCCTAGCGCTTCGGCGTCTCCGCAAAGGAGGGTTTCGCCGTTTACCACAAGGGCGGAAGCCTCAACTATATCGTTGGTGTTTTCTATTATTGCGTCTGCAAGCTTCAACGCGCTGCACAGGCGGTTGGAGACCGTCAGCGTCATCTTAAAGTTCGGCTGCTCTATTGCTCCCTCGGCGTTGCTGCTTTCTATATTGTTTACGGCGATGCTTTTTGCGTCGTCAAACACTGCGGAGCTTCTTATCGTGGCGATAAAGTTGCCGGCATAGTTCACCTTAAAGCCGAGCGTTATTCCGGCGGACACAATGCTGACGCCTACTGCAAGCATGCCGATAAGGCAGAGGCTTAAAGCGCGCACGAGGAGCTTTTTACCTTTAATAAAGGCGAAAAGCCTGCCGAAGAATTTGTTCTGTGATAATATTTCAATAAAGGTTTCTTTATTAAGAATATCCTTAAAAATAACAGTCACTTCTTTCAAAAGTTACATTTTGTAATTTCTACAATCAACATTATAACAAAAGGGTTACAAAATTGCAACCCTTTTTGTAAAACTTTTTTTATTTTTCGGCAGCGGGTGAAAAAATGCTTGACAAAACGGAACGTTGTGCTATAATGGAGTAACAATGAAGCAGTACGATTATTCGTCCTCACCCCGAGCAAAAAGCTGCAGGGTCAATAAAAGTTCAGACCTTAAGGTTTGGTATTTTTATGCGCGGGCGAAAATTCGTCCGCGCTTTTTGAATTGCAGCAGCACGAATTTTGGAGGTGCATTAATATCAGCAGTAAAGAGCTTTCCGTAAACGAAAATATCAGATTCAAGGAAGTCCGCACGATCGGTTCCGACGGTTCGCAGTTGGGGATTTTACCGATTGCCAAGGCCTTGGACGCGGCGTATGCCGCCGATCTCGATCTGGTTTGCATTTCGCCGAACGCCGCTCCGCCGGTATGTAAGATAATGGATTACGGTAAATACCGTTTCGAGCAGGCAAAGCGTGAAAAGGAAGCCAGAAAAAATCAGAAAACGGTTGAGGTTAAGGAAATAAGACTGGGCCTCAGCATTGATGTTCACGATTTCGAGACCAAGGGAAAACACGCAATGCGTTTTCTTGACGAGGGCAATAAGGTAAAGGTTTCCATCCGCTTCAGAGGCAGAGAATTGGGTCACCCGGAAATCGGGCTTGAAACAATGCGGCGCTTCGCGGAATACTGTGCAGACCACGGCTCGGTTGAAAAGGCTGCTAAAATGGAAGGCAGAAATATGCTGATGTTTTTGGCTCCGAAATCGGGTAAATAATTGCAGTTGAATTATATCAGGGAGGATTTAAAATGCCTAAGATTAAAACACACAGCGGCGCAAAAAAGCGCTTCAAGCTCACAAAAACCGGCAAGGTTAAGCGTGCTCATGCTTTCAAGTCGCACATTCTCAACAAGAAGACCACAAAGCGCAAGAGAAATCTCCGCAAGGTTGTTACGGCTGATGTAACAAATGTAGCGAAGATCAAGAAAATGATTCCTTATAAATAAGGTACGACTGAAATCGGAGGTTAGAAGAAATGGCACGAGTTAAAGGTGCGTTGGCAACACGCAAAAGAAGAAAAAAGACTTTAAAGCTGGCTAAGGGTTATTTCGGCGCAAAGTCAAAGCTTTTTAAAACCGCTAAAGAAGCCGTAATGAAATCCGGCAACTATGCATACATCGGCCGCAGGCAGAAAAAGCGCGATTTCCGCAGACTGTGGATAACCCGCATTTCAGCCGCCTGCAAGCTGAACGGTATAAATTATTCCAGCTTCATGAACGGTCTTAATAAGGCGGGAATAACCATCAACCGTAAAATGCTTGCCGATCTTGCGGTTAATGACGCCGCGGGCTTTACCACCTTGGTAAAGGCTGCCGTTAAGGCTCTCGAAAGGTAATTTTTTTCGCCCGGGGTTTGCTCTCTGGGCGAATTTTTAATATTAAGAAAGGGTGCGGTGTCGATTGGAGGACTTTAAAAAGGTCACGAGCAGAGAAAATCCACTTATCAAGCTTGTTTCCTCGCTTCAGAAAAGCGCGTCTGCAAGGCGCGAAAACGGTCTTTTCGTGCTGGAGGGGCTGCGGCTGTGTACGGATGCGTGCGATAACGGAATCAGGTTTGATAAGTTGATCGTCTCCTTTTCGGCGGCGGACGGGCATGCCGAAAAAATTGCGGAATTTGCACGACGCGCCGATGAATGCATATCCGTTCCCGATTCGCTTTTTAAGAAAATAAGCGATACCGAAAACCCGCAGGGAATAATAGCGCTTTGCAAAATTCCGAAAACCGAGAGCGTAAATATTAAAAGTGACGGCAGGTATGTCGCTCTTGAAAACATAAACGACCCCTCAAATTTGGGCGCGGTCTCCCGCACGGCGGAGGCGCTCGGGGCAGACGGGCTTATACTGTCGGCGGGCAGCTGCGACCCGTATTCGCCGAAAGCCTTGCGCGCTTCAATGGGAACGCTTTTGAGAATGCCGATTTTTGTTTTCGGTGATTTTCCGTCGGGAATGAGGCGATGCGGGCTGAAATTTTATGCCTGTGTGCCGTCGTCGGCGGCTCAAAGCATTTCGGATATAAGCTTTTTGCCGGGCTGCGCCGTAATGATAGGCAACGAAGCTAACGGGCTTACCGAAGAAACAAAAGCGGCGGCGTATAAAAAAATCACCATACCTATGCGCGGCAGAGCCGAATCGCTGAATGCGGCGGCTGCCGCGGCAATAGCCGTTTGGGAAATGATGAAATGATTGAATACCTTATCTGGCTGCATACCGCTCTCGGTGCGGGCAATCCGCGCGGGGCGAAGGCGCTTGAAGCAATCGGAAGCGCCGAGAAAATTTATGAAATGAATGATTCGGGGCGCAGGCAAAGCGGTCTTTTTACCCCGAAAGACCTTGAAATGCTGCGCAATACGAAATTGGGCGAAGCAAAGGCGATAGAAAAGGAGTGCCGCCGCCACGGGATAACTCTGCTTGCATACGGGGATAATAAATACCCCGAAAAACTAAGGGTAATAGCTGCGCCGCCTGTTTTGCTTTATTTGAAGGGCAAGCTGCCGAATGTTGATGAAACGCCTACGGTTTGCATTGTCGGCCCGCGTGAATCAAGCGGGTTTGGGCAAAAGGCGGCATATTCCCTCGGCTACCGTTTGGCGTCCGCCGGGATGACGGTGGTAAGCGGCGGAGCGCGCGGATGTGATTTTTACGCCCACAGCGGCGCATTGAAAGCGAACGGCAAAACCGTGCTTATTATGGGTTGCGGAATTGAGGCGGACTATCTTCGAGAGAATGCCGAGCTTCGGCATGCCGTGGCTGAAAACGGCTGTCTTATTAGCGAATATCCGCCCTTTGAAAGAGCCTCAAAATTTACATTCCCCGTGAGGAACCGTTTGCTTTCGGCTTTGTCAGATGCGGTCATAGTGGTCGAAGCGAAGGCTCGCAGCGGGACTCTCAACACCGCAAATCATGCGCTGAACCAAGGCAAGGAAATTTTTGTAATACCCGGCTCCCCTGCGGATGAAAATTATGCCGGCTCAAACGCGTTACTCCGCGACGGCGCCCGACCGCTGCTTGATATAAGCGATATTTTGAATGAATATCTGCCGCGGTATCCCGATAAAATTGATATTGAGAAAGCAATTAAAAAGCGGGCAAAACCCGTGGAAGAACGCGCGGCAAAACCCGAAAAAACGGAAGTTCACAAAAAATTATCAATTGAAACTCTTTCAAATGAGGCGAAAATAGTATATAATCAATTGAATAAGCCTATATTTTATCCCGATGAGATAAATAATACTTCTTTAGTGCCGGGCGATATTTTATCGGCGCTTACAGAGCTTGAAATAGAAGGGCTTATACGCTCGCTGCCCGGCGGCAGATATGAGCTTATCAAAAACTGAAAACGGAGGAATGAAATGTCTAAGCTTATAATAGTTGAGTCACCCTCAAAAATAAAGACAATTAAAAAGACCCTCGGCAGCGGATATACCGTTATGGCTTCAAAGGGCCATGTGCGCGATCTTCCCAAATCAAAGCTGGGCGTCGATACCGAGCACGATTTTAAACCGCAATATATAAATATGTCGGACAAGAAGGATCTTATAAAGGAGCTTAAAGAAGCCGCCGCAAACAGCGACGGCGTGCTGCTCGCAACCGACCCTGATAGAGAGGGAGAGGCAATATCCTGGCATTTGGCGCACTTGCTGGCGCTTGATCTAAACGAGCCGAACCGCGTAGCCTTTAACGAAATTACCGAAAGCGGCGTAAAGGCAGGTATTGCCGCACCTCATAAAATCGATTTAAATTTGGTTGATGCGCAGCAGGCAAGGCGAGTGCTTGACAGAATAGTGGGCTATAAGCTAAGCCCGTTTTTATGGAAAAAGGTTAAGAGCGGGCTTTCCGCAGGCCGTGTGCAAACTGTGGCTTTAAGGCTGATTGTAGAGCGCGAAAGGGAAATTGAAAAGTTTAATTCCGAAGAATATTGGAGCGTAGACGCAAAGCTGCTTGCCGGCACAAAAAGCTTTAAGGCAGCCCTCTACGGCTTTGCCGACGGTAAGAAAATAGATGTTATTCCGAACGCGGAGGAGGCTGATAAAATAGTATCGGAGCTTAGCGGTGCGGAATATATTGTTTCGGCGCTTAAAAAGGGCACCCGCAAAAAGCAGCCGGCTCCCCCCTTTATAACCTCCACGCTTCAACAGGAGGCTTCGCGCAAATTGGGCTTTACGGGTCAGCGCACAATGCGCATAGCGCAGCAGCTGTATGAGGGCGTTGATGTTCCGGGAGCGGGCACCACGGGTCTTATAACCTATATGCGTACCGATTCGCTGCGTATTTCCGAAGAGGCGCGCGCAGCGGCTTATAAGTATATAACGGGGCGCTACGGCAAGGAATATCTGCCCGAAAAGCCGCGTTATTTCAAAACAAAAAGCGGCGCGCAGGATGCGCATGAAGCGATCCGACCCACCTCCATCGGCTTTACGCCCGAGTCTGTAAAGGACGCGCTTACTGCCGAGCAATATAAGCTTTATAAGCTTATTTGGGAGAGGTTTATTGCCTCGCTCATGGAAGTCTGTGTGCAGAACACCGTAAACGCCGATATTACTGCGGGCGACTATTTATTCAAGGCAAGCGGGTATTCTGTAAAGTTTGACGGCTTTACCGTGCTTTACGAAGAGGGCAAGGATGATGACAGTGCCGAGGGCGGCGCTCTGCCCGAAATGAAAACGGGCGATAAGCTGAAGCTGAAGGAATTGACGCCTAATCAGCACTTCACACAGCCCCCCGCAAGATACACCGAGCCGACCCTTATTAAGGCGCTTGACGAAAACGGAATAGGCAGACCTTCCACCTATGCTCCGATACTTTCAAACATATTGGGGCGTGATTATATCGAGCGCGAGAAAAAGAGCTTAAAGCCTACCAATCTCGGTATGGTGGTATCCGACCTTATGGTGAAGTATTTCGATAAAATAGTGGATGTTAAGTTCACCGCCGGACTTGAAAAGCAGCTTGACGAAATAGGCGCGGGCAAGCGCGGCTGGGTTGATACAATAAAGGATTTTTATAAGGATTTCGATAAGCTTTATAAAAAAGCAGAGGACTCGCTTGAGGGCAAGCGCGTAAAGGTGCCCGATGAGGAAACCGATGTAATCTGCGATAAATGCGGCAGGAAAATGGTGGTAAAATCCGGCAGGTTCGGCAAGTTCCTTGCCTGTCCCGGCTACCCCGAGTGTAAAAACACAAAGCCTATGCCCGAGGACGAGGTTAAGCAGCCCTGCCCGAAATGCGGCGGCAAGCTGGTTAAAAAGACCTCTAAAAAGGGCAAGAAATTTTACGGCTGCTCAAATTACCCCGAGTGCGATTTCGCAGCCCCCGGCATACCCACGGGCGAAAAATGCCCCGAGTGCGGCAGCTTTATTATAAGCGGCGTTCGCGGCAGAAAATACTGTATGAATTCGGAGTGCCCCACAAGGCAGAAGAAAGCGGATAAAAAAACGGATGAATAAACTGACTGTAATAGGCGGCGGGCTTGCGGGCTGCGAGGCAGCCTATGCCGCGGCAAAACGCGGCATAGAGGTAGAGCTGCTTGAAATGAAGCCCGCCAAAAAGACTGCGGCGCATAAAAGCGATAGTCTTGCGGAGCTTGTCTGCTCAAATTCGCTGAAAGCCGCACGCGTAGACTCTGCCGCGGGGCTTTTAAAGGAAGAAATGCGCCGCCTTGGCTCCGTTTGCCTTGCTGCGGCGGATAGATCGGCAGTGGCGGCAGGCGGCGCGCTTGCGGTTGACCGCGATATTTTTTCAAGGCTTATAACCGAGAAAATAAAAAACCACCCGAATATAACCGTGACCGAAAGGCTTGTTACCGAAATACCGCAAGGCGGCGTTACGGTAATAGCGACAGGTCCCTTAACAGACGATGCGCTGGCGGAAAAGCTTGCGGGGCTTTGCGATGGCGGAAATTTAAGCTTTTATGACGCCGCCGCACCTATTGTAACGGCGGAAAGCGTGGATATGAGCAAGGCGTTTTTTGCCTCACGCTATGACAAGGGCGGCGACGATTATATAAACTGCCCCATGAACAAAGAGGAATACACCGCCTTTTATCACGAACTGATAAATGCGGAATCCGCCCCACTGCACGGCTTTGATAAAGCGCCCAATGTGTACGAGGGCTGTATGCCCGTAGAGGTGCTGGCAAAGCGAGGCGAGGACTCAATAAGATTCGGACCGTTAAAGCCGGTGGGTCTTCGCGATCCGAGAACGGGTCACCGCCCATGGGCGGCGGTTCAGCTGCGGCGGGAAAATGCGGCGGCTACCCTTTTTAATATAGTCCGCTTTCAAACCAACCCTAAATTTTCAGAGCAGAAAAGGGTGTTTTCAATGATACCGGGGCTTGAAAACGCCGAATTTATGCGCTACGGGGTTATGCACCGCAACACATTTATAAATTCGCCGAAGTTATTAAATCGCAGTTTATCACTTAAAGCGGATAAAAATATTTTTATTGCGGGGCAGCTTTCGGGTGTTGAGGGATATATGGAATCGGCGGCAAGCGGCATAATTGCGGGAATAAACGCGGCGGCTGAAATAACGGGCGAAAAACCCCTTGTTTTACCCGAAACCACCATGACGGGCGCGCTGCTTTCATATATAACAAACCCGCTTACGGAGAATTTTCAGCCCATGGGGGCGAATTTCGGAATAATTCCGCCGCTTGAAGCCCATATAAGGGACAAGCGCGAACGCTACGCGGCTTTGGCTGCGCGGGCGCTCGGGATACTTGCGGAGAATATAAAAACGGAGGAAATTTGAAAATGCGTATTGCAGTTGACGCTTTCGGCGGCGATAACGCGCCGCTTGAAATAATAAAGGGCGCGGCGCTGGCATCGCGGGAATATTCGGTGGATATTACCCTTACGGGCAATGAAAAGACCATAAGGGAAATAATAGCCCGCGAGGGTCTGGAATTTGCGGGCGACCTTAAAATAATCGATACCGACGATGTGATTTCAATGCACGACGAGCCTACATCGCTTGTGAAAGCCCATAAGGATAGCTCAATGGCAAAGGCGTTTTACGAGTTGGCAGAGGGCAGAGCCGACGCCTTTGTTTCCGCAGGCTCAACGGGCGCCGTGGTAGTGGGCGGCACGCTTATAGTAAAGCGCATCAAGGGCATAAAACGCCCCGCGCTTGCAGGGCTTATTCCCGCGCCCGGCGGTACATATATGCTTATGGATATGGGCGCAAACGCCGATTGCCGCCCCGAAATGCTTTGTCAGTTCGGGGTAATGGCAAGCGTTTATATGGAAAACGTGGCGGGCAGGAAAAACCCGAAAATAGGGCTTTTGAATATCGGCACGGAGGATACAAAGGGCGGCGAGCTGCAAAAGGCGGCGTATAATCTTATGAAAGAGGCGCCCATAAACTTTGTGGGCAATATAGAATCGCGCGAAATGCCAAAGGGCGTGTGCGATGCGGTCATAACCGACGGCTTTACCGGGAATATCGCCCTAAAGCTTATAGAGGGCACCGTTTCCACCCTTTTCGGGCTTATAAAGCAGGTGTTTTACAAAAATCTTAAAAATAAGCTTGCGGCACTTACCGTAAAGGGCGATTTGGGCTCGCTTAAAAGCATGATGGACAGCTCCGAGGTGGGCGGCGCGCCGCTTATGGGCGTTCGCGGTACGGTTATAAAGGCGCACGGCAATTCGGACGCAAAGGCTATAAAGAACGCGATAGGTCAGGCGGTTAAATTCACTGAGACCGGCGTGGTGGATAAAATTTCCGCCTCGCTTTCGGAATAAAAAAGAAGGAAAAATAAAAATGGAAGGCTTAGAAGAAAAATTAGGCTATAAATTTAAAAATATTGATTTGCTGAAAAACGCGCTTACCCATTCCTCATACGCGAACGAGGTGCGCGGCGGCTTTTCTTCAAACGAAAGGCTGGAATTTTTGGGGGATTCGGTGCTTTCTATTATAGTTTCGGATTATATTTACAGGCACTTCCGCTCCCTGCCCGAGGGCGAGCTTACAAAATTAAGAGCCTCGCTTGTGTGCGAAAAATCACTTTGCACATTTTCAAGAGAGCTTGAACTCGGGAAATACCTTATGCTCGGCAAGGGCGAGGATAAGGGCGGCGGCAGAGAGCGCGACTCTATTTTGGCAGACGCGTTTGAGGCGGTGCTCGCCGCAATTTACCTTGACGGCGGAATGGAGCCCGCAAAGCGCCATGTCATGAACTTTGTTTTAAGGGAGCTGAAGCACACCGACGACGAGGTTTTCAAGGACTACAAAACCGCCCTGCAGGAGATAATCCAGCGCAACCCCGAGGAGAGCGTTAATTATGTTCTCACGGGTACCAGCGGCCCCGACCACGATAAAAGCTTTAAGGTTGAGGTGCGCCTTAATTCCAATATTATAGGCATAGGTATCGGCAAAAACAAAAAGCAAGCCGAGCAAATGGCGGCAAAAGAGGCACTTAGGCTTATGGGTGCCGAAATATGAGCCGAAAGCACTCTAATATATCGATTTTTGTGCCGCATATAGGCTGCCCGAATAAATGCAGCTTTTGCAATCAGCGCTATATAACAGGCGTCTGCAAGGGTCCGGGGGCGGATGATGTCGGCGCGGCGGCAGCGGCGGCGCAAAGCAGTAAAGGCTATGACCCCGCTACCACCGAAATTGCCTTTTTCGGCGGCAGCTTTACCGCAATTAATCGCAATTATATGACCGACCTTTTAGAGGCGGCGGCGGTTTTTGTGCGCGATGGATCGGTGCGGGGAATCAGAATTTCCACCCGCCCCGACGCGATAGATGAGGAAATACTGGGTATTTTAAAGGGCTACGGCGTTACCTCAATAGAGCTCGGCGCGCAGAGCATGAACGACCGCGTGCTTAAAATGAATAACCGCGGGCATACGGTAAGAGATGTAGAAAACGCATCCGCTCTTATAAAGCGGCACGGCTTTGAATTGGGGCTGCAAATGATGACGGGGCTTTACGGCGACAGCGATTCATCAGCAATTCATACTGCCGAAAGAATTATTGCTCTGCAACCCGATACGGTAAGAATTTACCCTACAATAGTATTAAAGGATACCGATTTAGCAGCGCTTTACGCCGATAATATTTACAAGCCGCAAACGCTTTCGGAGGCGGTTAAATTAGCGGCGGAGCTTTATACAATGTTTGAAGAAAACGGCGTGAGGGTTATAAGGCTCGGGCTGCACTCAATTGAAGAAGATGCGTATATCGCAGGCCCGTGGCACCCTGCGTTCAGTGAGCTTTGCCAATCGCAGATAATGCTGACGGGCGTGCTGAAAAGCCTTAAAGAAAAAGGAAATTATATAATTTATGTATCCCCCGGCTGTGTTTCAAAAATGACGGGGCAGAAAAGAAAAAATCTTATTTTCCTCGAGGGAAAGGGTTATAACTGCCGCGTAAGGGAGGATAAAGCCCTTACGGGACTTAATTTCAGAACAGAAAGAGAAGTGTGACAAAATGCTGTTAAGCTCCATTCAGATACAGGGCTTTAAATCCTTTGCCGATAAAACGGTACTCAAATTCGGCAAGGGCATAACCGCGGTCGTAGGCCCTAACGGCAGCGGCAAGAGCAATATATCCGACGCGGTGCGATGGGTACTGGGCGAGCAGTCTACCAAAAGTCTGCGCGGGCAGTCTATGGAGGATGTAATTTTCGGCGGCACCGAGACCCGCCGTCCGCACGGCTACTGCGAGGTCACGCTTAATATAGATAATTCGGACAGAACGCTTAATTTCGATAACGATACCGTTGCCGTTACCCGCCGCTATTACCGCTCGCACGAGAGCGAGTACGCCATAAACGGCGTTTCGGTCCGCCTTAAGGACATTCACGAGCTGTTTATGGATACGGGACTCGGGCGCGACGGCTACTCTATGATAGGTCAGGGCAAGATTGATAATATAATCAGCTCAAAATCGGATGAGCGGCGCGATATTTTTGAAGAGGCGGCGGGAATTTCAAAATACCGCTACAGAAAATCGGAGGCGGAAAGAAAGCTTACCGCCGCAGAGGACAACCTTTTAAGGCTGCATGATATTTCGGACGAGCTTGAAGCCCGCGTAGGCCCGCTTAAGGAGCAAAGCGCAAAGGCGCAGAAATTTTTGGAGCTTTCCGACCGCAAAAAAGAGCTTGAAATAGGACTTTGGATTCACACACTCGATAATTCAAAGGAGGCTCTGCGCGCGCAGGAAAGCAAAATTGCCGCGGCGCAGCTTGCCTACCGCGAAATTGACGAGGAGTTGAGCAGCTTTGACCGCCGCTCAGAAGAAAACACGGCGTATTTCGCCCGCCTTACCTCGGATATTGAGGGGGAGCGGCTTAATATTTCGCGCCTGAATGAAGAAATTCTCAAAAACGACGGCGCAATTACTGTTATAAAAAACGATATGGAGCACAACCGCCAATCCTTTGAGCGCCTGCAGGCGGAGGCAGAGCAATTGGGCGTTTCCGACGCGGCTGCGGCAGAGGAAATTGAAAAAAGGCAGGCTGCGGCAGATGAGAAAAAGGCGCAAAAGGCGGAGACAGAGCAAAGACTTGCAGAGCTTGAAAAGCACCTTTCCGACCTGCTTACAAGCAGCGAGAATATATCCCGTAAAATAGAAAATGAGGTTAAGCGCCTGAACGCCTTAACTGCTGAAAGCGCCGATAAGCGCGTGGAAATGGTAACGGCGGAAAGCGCCGCCGAGGAGACCGTTTCCCGCCGCGAAAACGCGGGGCAGCAGATAGCGGAATACACAGAACAGCTTGATAAGCTGACAGAGGAATTTAACGAGACCCAAAAGCTGATACAAAATATCGAGGAAGAAATTATAAGCCGCCAAAACGCCGTAAAGGGCTATGAGCTGCGCTTGACCTCTAAAAAAGAAGCCGCCGAAAAAATTAAAGCGGAGCTTGAAAACACGCGGCTTGACGCAGAGGAAAAGCGCCGCAGAGCGAAAATCCTGCGCGACCTTGAAAACAGTATGGAGGGGTTCAGCCACTCTGTAAAGGAGATTGTAAAACAGTCGGAAACGGGCACGCTGCGCGGCATTTGCGGCCCTGTTTCAAAGCTTATAAGCGTGGAAAAGCAGTACGGAGTTGCGGTGGAAACCGCGCTTGCAAATGCAATACAGAACATAATAGTTGAAACCGAGGCGGATGCAAAGCGGGCTATAAGCTACCTTAAATCCACAAAGGGCGGCAGAGCCACGTTTTTACCCGTAGCCACCATAAAATCGCGCGAATTTAAAGAGCACGGCTTTGAAGATATGGCGGGCTTTGTGGGCATTGCGAGCGACCTTGTGGAAACCGATAATAAGTACCGCGAAATACTTAAATATCTGCTGGGCGCCGTTGTTGTGACCGAGGATATTGACTCCGCCGCGGCAATAGCTAAAAAATTCGGCTACCGCATAAAGGTTGTATCTCTTGACGGGCAGATTGTAAACCCCGGCGGCTCGCTTACGGGCGGCTCGCTTACCAAAAACGCAGGGCTTATTAACCGCGCGGCGGATATTAAAGCCCTTGAGGATGCAGCCGAAAGCCTAAAGCAAAAAACGGCGGAGCTTGAAGAAAAGCTGCGGGAGGCGGAGGAGTCAGCCGCGGCGGTAAATGCCGATATAACTGCGGTGCGCGCGGAAATCACCACCGCCAATGAGGATAAAATAAGGGCGCTTGCCGAGCTGCGCCGAATAGGCGACCTTAAAACATCCGCCGAAGGCGCAATAAAGCAGCTGACCGCCGAAAAGGGCAGCTATGACGAAAAGCTTAAGCAGTTAAAAGAGACTGCCGCAGCGGCGGCAAGGGCTATTGCCGAGCTTGATAAGCAGAAAAACGAGGTTCAGGCAAGCGTTGCGGATATGACGGGCGGCAGGGATAACCTTAACGCCGACCGTGAAGAGTCAGCCGAGCAAATAACCGCCCTAAAGCTTAATATAATAGAAATGCAAAAGGATATTGAGGCGGCGGACAATTCGGTTGCGGCGCTTAAGGATTCGGTGAGCGGCAGGGCGCAAAGGCTTAAATCAATTGCTGCGGAAACAGAGCAACTGAATGTGGCAAACGGCGCGTTGGAGCAGAAAATTCAGAATACCGAAAACGCTATCGCGGCCTTAAGGGAGCAGATAAAGCAATCGGAAAACAATATAAACGAAATGCTCGAAAAACGCGACCAAACCGAAAAAGCGGGTGTTGAGCTGCGCACGGGCGAACGCGAAAAAACCGCGCTGCGCGAGAAAACGGGCGGAGAGTTAGCCCGCCTTACAGAGCGGCGCGAGGTAATGCTCAGAGAATACGACGACGTTATAAAGCAGCTTTACGATGAATATCAGCTTACCCGCAGCGAGGCTGAAAAGATAGGCGTTGCGATTGATAAGCCGGCAGAGGCTAAAAAGAGCCTTGCCGAGATAAAGACCAAAATACGGTCGCTCGGCAGCGTTAATGTTTCGGCAATCGAGGAATATAAGGAGGTAAGCGAGCGGTACGAGTTTATGTCGGCACAGATAAACGACGTGGAGACCACACGTGCCGAGCTGCACAGGCTCATAAACCAGCTTACCCACCAAATGCAGGATATTTTCACCGAGGGCTTCGGCAGGATAAACGAAAACTTCCGCAAGACCTTTACCGAGCTTTTCGGCGGCGGCAGCGCAAGCCTTACCCTTTCCGACCCCGAAAATATACTTGAAAGCGGAATTGATATAAATGTTAAGCTGCCGGGCAAAAACGTGCCGAGTCTTGACGGACTTTCGGGCGGTGAAAAGGCACTTATAGCCCTTTCAATATATTTTGCGATAATGCGCGTGAACGCGCCGCCGTTCTGCTTTCTTGACGAGGTTGACACCGCGCTTGACGATATAAACGTTGACCGCTTTGCCGATTATATGAAAAAGTCGGGCTTTGCCACGCAGTTTATCTGTGTAACGCACCGCCGCGGCACTATGGAGGCGGCAGATATGCTTTACGGCGTTACAATGCAGGAAAAGGGCATAACAAAGCTGATTGAGCTGAACGTAGCGGAGCTTGAAAAGACCTTATTGCAGAATAAGGGTGCGTAAAATTATCAACTAAGCCTATTTTTAGGCAGTTGGCTAAAAAATGCGAATGACAACCCCTCAGTCAAAACCTACGGTTTTGCCAGCTCCCCAAACACCGGGGAGCCACCGATTTGTACAAGCCATAGGCTCCCTTGTGTAAAGGGTGCGGGTGTCCGGTGGACACCTCTGCGAAGCAGAAGCACCGACCGAGGCGGCAGCCGAGACGCTGTCAGCCGTATGGCTGACTGAGGGATTGTCAGAAAACAGCTGCAATATATTTCCGCAATCAACATTATACGGCGTCAAAAATATATTTCCGAAAGCAGGGTTAAAATGGGATTTTTCAGTAAAATTAAGCAGGGTCTTCAAAAAACGAGGGACTCAATTGCAAACGGTGTAAACAGCGTTATAAACAGCTTTACCAAAATTGACGAGGAGCTGTTTGAAGAGCTTGAGGAAACGCTTGTAATGTCTGATATAGGCGTTACGACGGCAGGTGAAATATGCGAAAAGCTGCGGCACAAAATAAAAGAAACGGGAGCGACCGACCCCAACGAAATTAAGGGTATGCTAAAGGAAATAATAGCCGAAATGCTGGGCGAAAACGAGGGGTTAAGGCTTGAAACCAAGCCCTCGGTAATACTGGTTATAGGCGTAAACGGCGTTGGCAAGACCACTTCAATCGGTAAGTTAGCGGCACAGCTTAAAAGGGACGGCAAGACCGTGGTGCTCGGCGCGGCGGACACCTTCCGTGCGGCGGCTATTGACCAATTGGGCATCTGGGCGGAGCGCGCGGGCGTTACAATGGTGAAAAGCCTTGAGGGTACAGACCCCGCTTCGGTCGTGTTTGATACAATAGCCTCGGCTAAATCAAAGGGGGCGGACGTTATTATATGCGATACCGCGGGCAGGCTGCACAATAAGAAAAACCTTATGGATGAGCTTGCGAAGATTTACCGCGTTATAGGCAGAGAGCTGCCCGATTCGTCGGTTGAAACCCTGCTTGTGCTTGACGCGGCGACAGGGCAAAACGCCGTCAACCAGGCGCGCGAGTTTTCAAGCGTTGCAAATATTACGGGAATTATTTTAACAAAGCTTGACGGAACGGCAAAGGGCGGTATAATAGTAGCTATAAAGAATGAACTGGGTATACCGGTGAAATATGTCGGCTTGGGCGAGGGAATCGATGATTTGCAGCCCTTTGACGCAGCCGAATTTGCCGACGGAATTTTCGGGGAGTAAAAAATGAAAATATTTATTGCAACCAAAAACCATCATAAATTAGAGGAGCTAGAAAGAATTTTAAAGCCTATGGGCTTTGAGGTGCTCAGCGAAAACGACCTTGAAAGCCCGCTGCCCGAGGTTGAGGAAACGGGCGAGACCTACGAAGAAAACGCGCTTTTAAAAGCGTACTCGGGGCTTAAGGTAACGGGCATTACAACCGTTGCGGATGATTCGGGATTGAGTGTTGATATTTTAGACGGCGCGCCGGGGCTTTACTCCGCGCGGTACTCAGGCAGCGGCGCCACCTATTCTTCCAATAATGAAAAGCTTTTGGCGGCGCTGAAGGGCGTGCCGAAAGATAAAAGAACCGCCACTTTTGTATCCGCTATTGCCTGCGTTTTCCCCGACGGCAGAAAATTCACCGTAAGGGGCGAGTGCAAGGGCTTCGTAGCAGAGGAATGCCACGGCAGCGGCGGCTTCGGCTATGACCCGCTGTTTATATGTGATGCCGGCTGCTACGCCGAAATGACGGCGGAGGAAAAGGACAAGGTAAGCCACCGTGGAAACGCCCTGCGGCTTTTTAAGGAAGAGCTTAAAAAATATATTTGATTCGGAGAAGAAAAATGTTAAACAGCAGACAAAGAGCACAATTACGCGGGCTTGCAAACAGCCTTGATACAATTTTTCAAATAGGAAAGGGCGGCGTTACCGAAAACACGGTAAAGCAAGTTGACGACGCGCTTGAGGCGCGCGAGCTTATAAAGCTGCGTGTGCTTGAAGCAAGCCCCATTTCTTCACGCGAGGCGGCGGACGAGATAGCCGAAAAAACACATTCGGATGTGGTGCAGGTTATAGGCACCCGCTTTGTGCTTTACAGGGAAAGCCGCGATAACAAGCAGATAAGGCTTGTGAAATAATGGGAATCACCGCAATTTTCGGCGGTACCTTTAACCCGCCGCATATAGGGCATTACGAAATGCTGCGTTCGCTTGAAAACAACCCCGATATTGAAGAAATTATGCTACTGCCCGACCGTATACCGCCGCATAAGGTGTGCGATTTTTTAGCGTCGGATTCAGACCGCATAAATATGTGCAGGCTGCTTACGTCGGATTTTAAAAAAGCAGCCCTTTGCCTTATAGAATTTGAGCGTGAGGGCAAAAGCTACTCTATTGATACAGTGCGGCTTTTAAAGCGGAAATACCCGCAAAAAAGCTTTGCGTTTGTGTGCGGCGGCGATATGCTTATATCTTTTGATAAATGGTATAAATATGAAGAGCTTTTGCGGGAAATACCCTTTATAGTATTTCGGCGCGAGGGGTGCGACGGCGAGGAATTTGACCGCCGCGCGGAGTATTTTATATCACTCGGGATGGATCTTACGGTACCGACGGACAAAATACCCGCCGTTTCTTCAACCTTTATAAGGAACAACGCGGAAAAGGCGCGGGAATATTTGCCCAAGCCTATTTATGAGTATATTAAGAACGGGGGAATTTACCGTGTGTGAAAATAAAACCGATTACGAAGCTTTAAAGCTGATTTTAAAGCAGCGGCTTAACGAAAAGCGGTATTATCATTCACTATGCGTGGCAGACGAGGCAAAGCACCTTGCAGAAAAATACGGCGGAAACGCCGAAAAGGCTTATCTTGCGGGGCTTTTGCACGATATAACCAAAAACGCCCCTGAGGCAGAGCACTTGAAAATCTTTGCTGATTTTGGTATAATACCGAATGAAATAGAAAAAGGCGCCGAAAAGCTGTGGCACGCAATGTCGGGAGCGGCATATGTAGAGCATATTTTGGGAATAAAGGACCCCGAGATAATAGACGCGATACGCTATCACACCACGGCAAAGGCAAATATGTCGCTGCTGGCGAAAATTCTTTACCTCGCGGATTTTACATCAGCCGACCGCGATTATGAGGATGTGGACGTAATACGCGAATACGTGGACGAATCGCTCCAAAAGGCATTTGTTTACGCGCTGCAGTATTCCATAAAGGATTTGGTAGAGCAGGCGCGCGCGGTGCACCTTGATACCGTGGCGGCATACAACGAAGCGGTGCTTTGAAATCGGTGAAATTATGAATTTTGAAATTAAAAACGGCGATTTTTATAAGGACGGAAGACCTATAAAGCTGATATCGGGCGCGGTGCATTATTTCCGCAATATGCCCGATACCTGGGAGGATATTTTCGCAAAGCTGAAAGCCTTGGGCTGCAACTGTGTCGAAACCTACTGTGCGTGGAATCTTCACGAGCCCGAGCCCGGTAAATACGATTTTTCGGGCAGGCTGGATATTGAAGGCTTTATTAAAGCCGCCGAAAAAGCGGGGCTTATGGTAATTGTCCGCCCGGGGCCGTATATCTGCGCCGAGTGGGAATTCGGGGGACTCCCCTGGTGGATTCAGTGCGATGAAGAAAATGAAATACGCTGTATGAACAAGGCTTATATCAAGCATTTCGACCGTTATCTTGATGTGCTTCTTGCAAAAATAAAGCCGCTGCTTGCAACAAACGGCGGGCCCGTAATTATGCTGCAATGCGAAAATGAATACGGCTATTACGGCGACGATAAGGAATACCTGCTGTATTTAAGGGACGGTTACCGCCGCCGCGGAATAGACGTTCCGCTGTTTACATCGGACGGTACGGGTTATTCCGACCTTGCCGACGGCACGGTGGAGGGCTGCCTGCCGACCCTTAATTTCGGCAGCAGGGTTGAAGAGAATTTTGCCTGCCACGATAAAATGTTCCCGAACGTGCCCAAAATGTGCATGGAAATGTGGAACGGCTGGTTTGACGCGTGGGGAGATGAAAAGCACCACACAACAAGCGCTGACGCGTATGCGGGCGTTGTGCGGGATATGCTTAAAAAGGGCAGCCTTAATATGTATATGTTTATAGGCGGCACAAATTTCGGGTTTACCTCGGGGGCTAACCATTATGAAAAGTTCGCGCCCGATGTTACAAGCTACGATTATGACGCGCTGCTGTCGGAGTGCGGCGATACCACCGAAAAATATTTCGCTGTACGAAAAGTTATAGCCGAGGAAACGGGTGTAACACCGCCCGAAGTGCCCGCAAACCGCAAAAAGTATGCTTACGGCAGGGTTGGGCTTACAAACAGCGCGGGATTACTGCCCAATCTTGATATTATTTCAAGCCCGATACACAGCGATGTGCCGCGTGCTATGGAGCACTACGGCACGGGCTACGGCTATATAGCCTACACCACCGTTTTAAACCGCGATTATACGGACGCGCCGCTTACATTCGCAGAGCTGGGCGACCGCGCGCAGGTGCTTGTAAATGACGAATTACAGGGCATTGCCTATATAAACGAGTCGCTTACGGTGAATATAACCGCAAAGGCGGGCGATAGGCTCACGGTGCTTGTTGAAAATATGGGCAGAGCGAATTTCGGCAATAAAATGATGCGCAAAAAGGGGCTGCCCGGCAGAGTGCTGCTCGGTAACAAGATTCATTTTTCGTGGGACGTATACCCGCTGCCTATGACCGATATATCCGTGCTTAAATTCGGCGAAAAAGCTACTGCGGACATTCCGGCGTTTTACAGGGGGACATTTTCGGCGGACGAGGCTTATGACACATTTTTAAGAACGGATAATTTTAAAAAGGGCTTTGTGCTGCTTAACGGCTTTAATCTCGGCAGATACTGGGAGGCAGGGCCGCAAAAAACGCTTTATGTGCCGCGCTCGCTTATTAAAAAGGGCGAAAACGAGGTTATTATTTTTGAAAGCGACGGACTGAAAGGAAAACCGGAAATCGAATTTACCGATAAACCGGAGTTGGGGTGAATTATGGAAAGTACAGAAATATTAAAAATCGCAGCGAATGCGCTGAACGAAAAAAAGGCGAAGGAGCTTGCCGCCGTTAAAATAGATAAGCTTACCGTAATTGCGGAGTATTTTTTAATGTGCACCGCAACAAGCTCTACACATGTAAGGGCGCTGGCAGACGAGGTTGAAGAAAAGCTCGGCGAGGCGGGCGTTCAGCCCCACCACATAGAGGGCAAGACTACGGGCTGGATTGTGCTTGATTACGGCTCGGTTATAGTGCATGTTTTCAGCCGCGACCAGCGCGAGTTTTACGCGCTTGATAAAATGTGGAGCGACGGCGAACAGGTAGATTTAAGCGAATTGCTTACAGAGGTTGAGGGGGATTAGCGTGAAAAATCACGCTAAACACAATATAGGGACGGCATTCCGCTCGCCTTTTATTTAATAAAAGGCAACCGCGAAATATACCGGTATAATCTCCGTTCGCCGCTAAAGGGAGATTTCATAACCTATTTGTGCCGACTCTTTAGCGGCAGAATGGAGATTAAAATGTCAAAGGGTTACGATTACGCGCAAATTGAGAAAAAGTGGCAGGATATATGGGATGAAAAGCAGACCTTCGCCGCAAAGGACGATTATTCTCTGCCTAAGTTTTACGGACTGGTTGAGTTTCCGTATCCGTCGGGGCAGGGCTTGCATGTGGGTCACCCGCGCTCATACACGGCTATTGATATTGTCTGCCGCAAAAAAAGGCTTGAGGGCTACAATGTGCTTTACCCCATGGGGTGGGACGCTTTCGGCTTGCCGACCGAAAACTTCGCCATAAAGAACCACGTTCACCCGGCAGAGGTTACAAAAAAGAACATTGCCAACTTTAAAAGGCAGCTTAAATCCTTGGGCTTTTCGTTTGATTGGAGCAGGGAAATAAACACCACCGATCCGGCATATTACAAGTGGACGCAGTGGATCTTCTTACAGCTTTATAAAAAAGGGCTTGCCTATAAAAAGAAAATGTCGGTCAACTGGTGCACCTCCTGCAAGTGCGTGCTTGCAAATGAGGAGGTTGTAAACGGTCACTGCGAGCGCTGCGGCAGCGAAGTTATTCACAAGGAAAAAAGCCAGTGGATGCTTAAAATTACCGATTACGCCGAAAAGCTGCTTGAGGGGCTTGACGAGGTTGACTTTATAGACCGCGTAAAAACGCAGCAGCGCAACTGGATAGGCCGCTCCTACGGCACGCAGGTCAAATTCTCCACCAATATCGGCGATACGTTCGAGGTGTTCACCACCCGCGCCGATACGCTTTTCGGCGTTACCTATATGGTAATGTCGCCCGAGCACCCGCTTATAAATAAATGGGCGGATAAAATAACCAATATGGACGAGGTTACGGCTTACAGACAGGAAGCCGCCAAAAAGTCCGACTTTGAGCGCACCGAGCTTGCAAAGGATAAAACCGGCGTTAAAATTTCGGGCGTTACCGCAATAAATCCCGTAAACGGCAAGGAAGTGCCTATTTTCATTGCCGATTATGTGCTTATCTCCTACGGCACGGGTGCTATAATGGCGGTTCCCGCGCACGATACGCGCGACTGGGAGTTTGCAAAGAAGTTCGGCTTGCCGATAATCGAGGTTGTAGCCGGCGGCGAGGATGTACAGGCAGCCCCCTACACCGAGTGCGCCACGGGTAAGCTCGTAAATTCGGGCTTTTTAGACGGTATGAGCGTTGAAGACGCTAAAAAGGCTATACAGGAATGGCTTACCGAGAGAAACCTCGGCGAGCGCAAGACCAACTACAAGCTGCGCGACTGGGTATTCTCCCGCCAGCGCTATTGGGGCGAGCCTATTCCGATAGTACACTGCGACAAGTGCGGCTATGTGCCCGTGCCCGAAAGTGAGCTGCCGCTTGTGCTGCCGAATGTCGATTCCTATGAGCCGACCGACAACGGTGAATCGCCCTTGGCTAAAATGACCGATTGGGTAAATACAACCTGCCCGCATTGCGGCGGACCCGCTCACCGCGAGACCGACACAATGCCCCAGTGGGCAGGCTCCTCCTGGTATTTCCTGCGTTACTGCGACCCGCACAACGATAAGGAATTAGCCTCCCCCGAGGCGCTTAAATACTGGACTCCCGTTGACTGGTATAACGGCGGTATGGAGCACACCACACTTCACCTGCTCTACAGCCGCTTTTGGCATAAGTTCCTTTATGATATCGGTGTTGTGCCCAGCCCCGAGCCGTATGCCAAGCGCACAAGCCACGGTATGATTTTGGGCGAAAACGGCGAGAAAATGTCGAAATCGCGCGGAAATGTTGTAAACCCGGATGAAATTGTGCGGGATTACGGTGCAGATACCATGCGCGTTTACGAGATGTTTATAGGCGATTTTGAAAAGGCAGCTCCCTGGAGTCAATCTTCAATCAAGGGCAGCAAGCGTTTTCTTGATAGGGTTTGGGTGCTTTCGGATAAGCTGACCGAGGGGGACAGCTACCGCACAGAGCTGGAATCCGCTTTCCACCGCACAATCAAAAAGGTTACCGAGGATATCGAGGGGCTTAAGATGAACACCGCTATTGCGGCGCTTATGTCCTTACTCAACGATATTCAGGGCACGGGCAGCATAAACCGGGCAGAGTTTAAAACATATCTTATTTTGCTTAACCCCTTTGCGCCGCATATGACCGAGGAATTATGGCAGCAGGCGGGCTTTGAGGGAATGCTGAACGAAGCCGAGTGGCCGAAATACGACGAGGCGAAGTGCGCCGACAGCACGGTTGAAATCGCCGTTCAGGTAAACGGCAAGATAAAGGCGCGCATAAATGTTGCGGCGGATATTTCCGCCCCCGATGCAATAGCCGCCGCCAAGGCGGACGGAGCGGTCACGACCGCAATCGAGGGCAAAAGTATTATTAAGGAGCTGTATGTTCCTAAAAAGCTTGTTAATATTGTCGTGAAATAAAATGCGGATTTGTGCAAAATATTTGTTGCATATTTTAATCGGTTGTGTTATTATATATTGTGCCTATTCGTAATATGGAGGTGTAATCTGTGGGTGCAGTTGAAATAATATTGGGAATTGCGGTTATTTTGGTTTCTCTTTTCATAATCGCCGTGGTTCTTTTGCAGCAGGGTCACCGCGCCGGTATTAACGGCGCTATATCCGGCGGCGCCGATACTTTCCTTTCCAAGAATAAAGCAAGAACATTCGACGCGTCTCTGGCGCGTTGGACTAAGTGGGTCGCCGTTGTATTTTTCATTTTGGCGATTGTTGCAAATGTTGTTGCTTTAAGGGGTTAACAGCCCTTTGCATGCAGCCGCCCTTTGGGGACAGGCTTTGTGCATTTTAAATTACCCCTGCTATTCTGCGGAGGGAGGGAATACGGATGAGTCAGGTTAGAATTAAAGAAAACGAGTCTCTCGATAACGCTTTGCGCCGCTTTAAAAGGCAGACCGCAAAGGACGGCGTTATTCAGGAGGTGCGCAAGAGAGAGCATTACGAAAAGCCCTCTGTAAAGCGTAAAAAGAAGTCGGAAGCTGCTCGCAAGAGAAAGTTCCGCTGATTTTGTTTGAAAAAGCGGTTGCAAAACCGCTTTTTTCTATATTAATGCCTGCTGAACAATTCAAAAAAACCTTAACCCGAGCATGTTGGTATAAACTTTTGAATTGTTCAGGTGCAAGGTTT
>URNB01000023.1 GCA_900549055.1 uncultured Oscillospiraceae bacterium | reverse complement strand
AAAGGGTGCTTAAATTTTTTGTTGTGCTGCTTATAGCGGTTTTTTTCGTTCATCAGGCGGCAGCGGCGGTATATAAGCCGATAAGCACCGAAAGTGCGTCTTATTACACCGCGGCTGACGGTCTTAACATAACCGGGCTTATTATCAGAAACGAAACGCTTGTAAAATCACAGAGCGGCGGCGTTATGCACTTTATAGCATCCGACGGCGACCGTGTTGCGAAAAACGGCATCATAGCCAATATTTACGATAATGAGACCGCCTCAATCACCTTGAGCCGGATGGACAGCGTGAATGCCAAAATCGCCGATATTGAGGAAATGCTGAGCTATAACGATTTGGAGGCGGCAGACCTTGATATGATAAACACAAGGGTGCAAAAGAGCCTGGACAGTATGATAATAAGCGTTTCGGGCGGTGATTTCGATAATTATTCGGACTGCCGCGAGGCTCTTCTGTCGGCGCTTAACAGGCGGCAGATCGCCATGGGCGAAACGGCTGACTTTTCGTCACAGCTTGCCGCTTTGAAATCGGAGCTTGCATCCCTTTCCTCCTCTCTGCCTGCGGCAAAGGGGACAATCAGGGCGGAAAAATCAGGCTATTTTGTTTCAAAAACCGACGGATATGAGCAGACGCTTACCGCCGACATTTTAGATGCGCTGACTCCCGAAAAGCTTGATTCGGTAAAATCGGCTCAAACTCCGGCGGATGTAATCGGAAAGATTGTTTCCGATTACGAATGGTATATTGCGGCAAGAGTGAGTATTAACGAATCTCTGAAATACAAGGAGGGCGACAGCCTTACGGTCTATACCTCTGTGAAATCATATCCGCAGATGCCTGTGACGGTAAAGAAGATAAATATATCCGAAAGCTCATCCTCTGCCGTTTTGATTTTTGAATGCAGCGATATGAACAGCGAGTTGGCGTCTATGCGCACCGGCCCTATGACGGTGGTAAAAAAGGAATACAGCGGGCTTAAGGTGCCGAAAAGCGCTCTGCGTGTGGTGGATTCAAAGCGCGGCGTTTATGTGCTTACTGGTATGCAGATAAAGTTTGTAGAGGTCAATGTGCTTTTCTCGAACGACAGCTATATGATCTGCGAAAAGCAGACGGATGATGAAAATGTATTAAGACTTTACGATGAGGTCGTCACAAGGGGGAAAAATCTTTATGACGGAAAAATTGTCGGTTAGCGAGCTGACCGAAAATTACGGCGCTGTCAGAAAACGGTTATCCGAAGCTCTTGAAAGAGCGGGCAGGCGGGAAAACGAGGTCACGCTGCTTGCGGCGACAAAAACGGTCGACCCCGAAACCATAAACCGCGCAATTGAGCTCGGAATCACCCATATAGGGGAAAACAGGGTGCAGGAGCTGCTTTCAAAGAACGGGCTTATAAAGCCTGTGCACAATCACTTTATAGGGCATTTGCAGACCAATAAGGTGAGGGATATAATCGACAAGGTGGAAATGATAGAGTCGGTTCATTCCGAAAAGCTTGCAGCAGAGATTTCAAAGCAGGCGTGCAAAGCGGGAATAATAATGGATGTTTTGCTTGAAGTCAATATAGGATACGAGGAAAGCAAATCGGGCTTTGCTCCCGAGGAGACAGAGGCTGCGGTAAGAAAAATCGCGGAAATGCCGGGAATTTCCGTTAAGGGACTTATGGCAATACCCCCAATCGACCCTTTGTATGAGAATACGAGAAAATATTTCCGTAATATGTATAAACTGTTTATTGACATTGGAGCCAAAAACATAGATAATAGTAGTATGAGCGTTTTGTCGATGGGAATGTCGAACGACTTCGATATTGCGGCCGAAGAAGGCGCGACCATAGTCCGTGTGGGAACGGCGCTTTTCGGCAAGCGCATTTATAAATAAATATAAAAGGAGCGGAAAAAATGGGTTTTTTTGATAGCATTAAAAACATTATGAGCATACCCGAGGAAGACGATTACGATGAGGAAATAGAGGATGTTGAAGAGGAAAAGCCGGCAGAGCGCCGCAAGCCTGTTCAACATGAGCAGCCCGCAGCGCCACAGCGCCGTGAGCCGTCACCCAGAGTAGTAGGCGGCGGAAAGGCGAAGACCATTAACTTCAGTCAGTCGCAGATGCAGGTGGTGCTGGTAAAGCCCGATCGCTTTGAGGATGTCACCTCGATTGCCGACCATCTTAATGCAAAAAAGACGGTAGTGCTGAATTTGGAGGCTGCCAACCGCGATGTTTCCCGCAGAATAATCGACTTTTTAAGCGGTGTTGCCTATGCCAACAACGGAAATATCCGTAAGGTTGCGAACAGTACATTTATAATCGTCCCGACCGATGTTGATGTGATGGGCGAGCTTATGCTCGACGATTTTGACGAAAGCAAGATGTACTTTTAATGGACGCAGAGCTGCTCCCGGCAAGAATCAACGATACAGAAAAGCTTTGTGAGCAAACCTGCACACCGAAATTTTTAGGTTTTTTAACTCAGGCGGAAGCCGCCCTTGCACGGAATATTTTAAAAAACGCAAGGGTCAGAGCTGATTTTTTCGGCGGCTATGACGGGGCAGAGCGTGTAATGCTAGGCTGCTTTCCCGATTGGGCGGAGGATTTTCCTTACCCTATATCGCCGCTTACCGTTTTCTTCAGGAAAGCGGACGTGCTTTCCCACCGCGATATTTTGGGCAGTCTTATGGCGCTCGGCATTAAGCGCGAGACGGTCGGGGATATTCTGATTGAAGAGGGCAGAGCCGTTGTTTTTGTGTGCGGCGATGTTAAAGAGTATATTTTAAATCAGGTCGGAAAAATCGGCAGAGTGGGCGTTAATATGACGGAGGGCTGCTCTTTTCCGCTGCCGGAGGGCGACAGATTAGAGGAATTTACCGCTACAGCCGCGTCCGACAGAATCGATTGCATTGCGGCAGCTTTATGCGGGCTTTCGCGGTCGAAAATATGCGAGCTTATAGCCGCGGGGCTTATAACGGTCAATTCCGTTTCCGTTTCAAAGCCCACAAAAAGTATAGCCGCGGGGGATGTTATATCCGTCAGGGGAAAAGGAAGGTACATAGCCGTCTCGCTTGACGGCAGGACTAAAAAGGACAGAATTATAATAAAATATAAAAAGTATATTCAGGAGGTAAAGAAATGTTAAGCGTTGCCGAAATAAGAAATGTAAAATTTACAAAGGCTATGGGCGGCTACAAGCAGGAGGAGGTTGATGTTCTGCTTGACCGTATAGAGGCGGATTATACCCAGTTTGAGCGCGCATTCAAGGAATACAAGGCGAAGATCGATTCGATGAATAAGGAAATCGAGACCCTTAAAAGCTCACAGAACAGCATTCAGAATGTACTCTTAAGCGCACAGAAGCTTGCCGACCAGATAGTTGACGAGGCAAAGCAGAAGAGCGAGGAGATAATAGATAACGCGCAGTCCAATATCGAGGTGATGACCGCACGCGAAAAGGAACTTGCAACCGCCTTTGAATTAAAGGCGCAGGAGCGTAAAAACAACCTTCAAAAAGAGCTTGACGATATGGTTAAGACCGCGCAGATAAAGGCTGACAGTATGAAAGCTGCCGCAGAGGACAGCGTTGCGCGCCAGCAATTACTTTACGATAAGCTTAAAATGGAAATGTCCGCTTTTAAGGCGGCGCTCTCCGCGAAATACAAGGAACATCTCGAAATGCTTAAGACTCTGCCCGATACAGCTCCCATGGATCCGAAAAGAATGGCGGAGGTCGTGGCTGCGGCGGTTGATAAAGCGCCATCACCCGAGAGCTTTATAAAAGCTGAGGCAAAAGCGGCAGAGCCTGTAAATGCGGAAGAAAACACGGCGGAAAAGGCAGAAAAGCCTGCGGGCTTTAAGGTTGCCGAGTCTGACGAAAAGGCTGAAACAGAGGAATAATTTTTCAGGGGGATAACCTTTTGATTTCATACATACTGGCTGTTATCTCCGCCGTGCTGCTGCTCGGTGCAGATCAGCTCACAAAATATTCGGTTTCAACAGAGTTTGCTCTCGGCGAACAGCGCGAGTTTTTAAAGGGATTTATCGACCTTACATATATCCACAACCGCGGCGGCGCCTGGGGCATGCTTTACGGCAAAACCTATATTTTAATTCCCGTTACCGTTATTGTAATGGCGGTTTGCATAATTCTTTATAAAAAATACGGCAAGAAAAACAAGCTGCTTTTTTGGGCTATTATGCTTGTGCTCTCGGGCGGGGTCGGCAATATGATCGACCGAGTATTCAGGGACGGCAACGTTATCGATTTTCTGCATTTTGAGTTTTTTCCGTCTTTCCCGGTTTTCAATGTCGCCGATTGCGCGATAGTTGTGGGCGCAGGGCTTTTGATACTTTACTTCATTCTGGATTCCGTTAAGGAATCAAAGCAGAAAAAGGCGGAAGAGAAGCAAGCAGATGAATAAAATAACCGAAACGGTCGGCGAGAATAAAGTGTCCGAAAGAATTGATGTTTTTACCTCCGAAATCGCCGCTGTGACGCGTTCGCGCGCCGCAGCGCTTATAGCGGACGGATGTGTGACGGTAAACGGCAAAAAAGCTTCAAAAAGCGATAAGGTAAAGTCGGGGGATACCGTCACCGTAACGGTGCCCGAGCCTGCCGCTTATGATATTGCTCCGGAAAATATTCCACTTGATATAGTTTATGAGGACAGCGACCTGCTTGTGGTAAATAAACCAAAGGGTATGGTGGTGCATCCCGCTGCCGGCAATTACAGCGGCACGCTTGTAAACGCCCTTATGTTTCACTGCGGGAGCTCGCTTTCGGGAATAAACGGCGTTATGCGCCCGGGAATAGTGCATAGGATAGATAAAAACACAAGCGGGCTTTTAATAGTTGCCAAAAATGATTTGGCGCATACCTCACTTGCAGAGCAAATAAAGGCACATTCCTTTACACGGGAATACCATGCGGTGGTCTACGGCGGCTTTCATACGGACGGCGGCACGGTGGACGCGCCTATAGGCAGACACCCCGTAAAGCGCAAGCAGATGGCGGTGGTCGAGGGCGGCAGAAACGCCGTTACGCACTACAGCGTTACAGAACGGCTTGAGGGCTTTACCCACCTATCGCTGCGGCTTGAAACCGGCAGAACGCACCAGATTCGCGTACATATGGCGTATATAGGTCACCCGGTGGCGGGGGACGATGTGTACGGGCCTAAAAAGGTTATAACCGAGCTTTGCGGGCAGTGCCTGCACGCGGGCAAGATTGGTTTTATTCACCCACGGACGAATGAGTATATGGAATTTATTTCGCCATTGCCTGAGTATTTTACACACTTTTTAAATAAATTAAAGCCGCTGTAAATTGATTTAATTCGGAATGCGGAATTACAAAATTAGGAGTATAATAAATGGGTCTTTTTTCCGATTGTCTTTTCGGATGCGATATTGACGGAACGCTGCTTGCAAACGGCGTTATAAATCCGCATAATATCGAAAAAATAGAATACTTTATAAGCGAGGGCGGACATTTTTCGCTTTCCACCGGCAGAACGGTGGGAGCCGTGAGCTCTGTGCTTGAGAGAATCAAGAATATTTCTCCTTCGGTGGTCGCAAACGGCTGTATGATATACGATTTTCAAAACAAAAAGGTTTTGGACGAGCTGTTTATTGCAAAAGCCGATTACCGCGTTGCAAAGGCGGTGCTTGATACCGGGCTTCCGGTAGGAATCGAAGCGCACAGCGGCGAGGAAATATTCACAATAAACGAGACTGAGGAAACGAGATTTCACCAGGAATACGAGCGTCTTAAAAGCCGAAATGTCTCCTTTGAGGAGGCGGCGGAGTACAGATGGAACAAGGTTGTTTATCTTTTCGACGACCTTGATGTTTTGGAAAGGGTTAAAAAGCTTATCTCTACGCTCGGAGCAGGCTCCGCGTTTTCCGATACTTCGGCTGCTATAGCGGGCAAAAAGCGAAATTATTACGAGCAGTTCCCCGCGGGCGTTTCAAAGGCAAAGGCTCTCTTAAAGCTGGCAGGTCTTTTGAACATTAAAAAGGGCGGCATTTTTGCAATGGGGGATTATTACAACGACCTCGAAATGATAAAATGTGCCGATATTTCCGCCGTTCCCAAGGACACGCTCGATGATATAAAGGCGTTTGCGGATTATAGGGCATGCAGCTGCGAGGACGGAGCGGTCGCCGATTTTATAGATTATTTAACAGAAATTAAGTCCGATAGGGTTTAATATATTATTCGGAAAGGAATGATTTGATGGACGCTGCCGAAAAAAAACAACTTGAAATAACGGCGTGCAAGGTCAGAATGGGTATTATTGAGGGGGTGCACAGTGCTAAATCGGGTCACCCGGGCGGTTCGCTCTCGTGTGCGGATATACTCACTTATCTTTATTTTAAGCATATGAATATAGACCCCGCTAACCCGAAAAAAGCCGACAGAGACCGTTTTGTGCTTTCAAAGGGTCACGCTGCACCCGCGCTTTACGCAACCCTTGCCAACCGCGGCTATTTTGATGTATCACTGCTTAAAACACTGCGTCAGATAGGCAGTATTTTGCAGGGTCACCCCGATATGAAGCATATACCGGGGGTTGATATGTCCACGGGCTCACTCGGTCAGGGCATTTCCGCCGCTGTGGGAATGGCGCTTTCGGCTAAGCACTTCGGCGACAGCTTTAAGGTATACGCCGTTTTGGGCGACGGTGAAATTGAGGAAGGTCAGGTTTGGGAGGCAGCTATGTTCGCAGGCAACAAGGGACTTTCCAACCTCACCGCATTTGTGGATTACAACAATCTGCAGATAGACGGAACTATTGAAGAGGTAAACTCGGCAGCCCCCATAGATAAGAAATTCGAGGCGTTCGGCTGGCATGTTATCACGATAGACGGCCATAGCTTTGAAGAAATCGAGAACGCCTTGAAAGAGGCTGAAACGGTGGACAAGCCGGTTGCTATAATTGCAAAGACCGTAAAGGGCAAGGGCGTTTCCTTTATGGAAAACGCAGTGGGCTGGCACGGCTCCGCTCCGAATGACGAGCAGTATGAGCAGGCAATGACAGAGCTTAACGCGGCGCTTGCCGCTCTGAATTGAGGAGGGGAATATAATGGCAGAAATTAAAAAGGTTGCAACACGCGCAGGCTTCGGCAGCGCTTTGGTTGAGCTCGGCGCCGAAAGAGACGATTTTGTGGTTTTGGATGCTGACTTAGCCGCCGCCACACAGACAGGCATGTTCAAAAAAGCATATCCCGAAAGATTTTACGATTGCGGAATTGCCGAGGCTGACATGATAGGCATTGCGGCAGGTATAGCGGCTACGGGCAAAAAGGTTATCTGCAGCTCGTTTGCAATGTTTGCGGCGGGAAGAGCTTATGAGCAGGTAAGAAACTCGGTAGGCTACCCGCACCTTAATGTTATTATAGGCGCTACCCACGCGGGAATTTCCGTCGGTGAGGACGGCGCTACCCACCAGTGCTGCGAGGATATAGCCCTTATGCGCACGATCCCGGGAATGACCATTATAAACCCTGCGGATGAAACCGAGGCTAAAAAGGCGGTAAGGGCCGCGCTCGAAATTGACGGTCCTGTTTATATGCGCTTCGGCAGACTTGCCGTCCCGGTTATATTTGACGACGATTATAAATTCGAGGTCGGAAAAGGCGTAGAATTGCGCGAGGGTAACGATGTCACCATTGTTGCCACAGGACTTATGGTAAACGAAGCGCTTGAGGCTCATGAGCTGCTTAAAAACGAGGGCATAAACGCTCGCGTTATAAACATCCATACAATCAAGCCGCTTGATAACGATATTATTTTAAAGGCAGCAAAGGAAACAGGTGCTGTTGTTACCGCAGAAGAGCATTCGGTTATAGGCGGACTCGGCGGAGCCGTGTCGGAGCTGCTTTCCGAAAATTACCCCGTTCCGGTGCTGAAGCTCGGCGTTTACGATGTGTTCGGTCATTCGGGTCCTGCGCCGAAGCTTCTTGATGAGTTCGGCCTGCGCGCCGCAAATATTGCCGAAAAGGCAAAAAAGGCGGTCGCACTTAAAAAGTAAATATTTTCTTTATGTGTAAATATATGTCGATATTTGTTGTGTATTAACAAATACCGGCATATATTTTTTATATTTGTTTCGGAGAATTAACAAAAATGACTTGATAATTGTCTTTCTTGATGCTATAATGATTATAATAAATCACAAAAAGAAACAAATTCTTTCCCGTGATATTGTGTCAATTTCGTTAAGAGGTGCATTATGAAGGAATTTTTAAAAGCTTTTTCGTCGGCGGGCGCTTCGGACGCTTATAAATATTTAGGCTCGTTTTCCGAAAAGGGGAAAACCGTTTTCAGGGTTTGGGCGCCGAATGCCGCGGCGGTTTCGGTAGTCGGTAGCTTTAATGAATGGGACGAATCCGCCGACCCAATGAACAAAAAGGACGGGGGTATTTGGGAAAAGAAAATTCCCGCGCTCGATAATTATGCCTCTTATAAATATGCGATAACCGGGACGGACGGCGTTACGGTCTTAAAATCCGATCCGTATGCGCGGCATTTTGAGACCGCCCCCGCGAATGCCTCGAAGCTTTATTTTTCCGATTATAAATGGAGAGATGATGAGTGGCGGGAAAAGCGCCGTAAATCGAATATCTATGAATCTCCGGTTAATATTTATGAGCTTCATGCAGGCTCATGGCGGCGCTTTGAGGACGGCAACACCTACGATTATGTCACATTGGCGCGCGAGCTTTCAAAATATCTTAAAAAAATGAATTATACCCATGTTGAGCTGATGCCGATAACGGAATATCCGTATGAAGGCTCATGGGGATACCAGGTCTCGGGATATTTCGCTCCGACCTCGCGCTACGGCACACCCGATGATTTTAAAAAATTCGTAGATATTATGCATGAAAACGGAATAGGCGTAATTCTTGACTGGGTTCCCGCGCATTTCCCGCGTGACGGCTTCGGGCTTTACCGCTTTGACGGCACGCCCTGCTATGAATACGCAGACCCCCGTAAGGGTGAGCATAAGGAATGGGGGACAGTGGTTTTCGATTACGGAAAGCCTGAGGTTCGCAGCTTTTTGATTTCGAGCGCCGTTTTTTGGATAAAAGAATACCATATTGACGGGCTGCGGGTAGACGCGGTTGCATCAATGCTCTATCTTGATTACGGCAGGCAGAACGGCGAATGGGTGCCTAATTCCTACGGCGGCAGAGAAAACCTTGAGGCTGTGCAGTTTTTAAAGGATGTCAACACTGCGGCGTTCGGCGCAGACCCTTCAATCATGATGATCGCCGAGGAATCCACGGCGTGGCCGCTGGTAACAAAGCCGCCGCACACGGGCGGACTGGGCTTTAACTTCAAGTGGAATATGGGCTGGATGAACGATATGCTCCGCTATATGTCGCTTGATCCGCTTTTCAGAAAGGACAATCATGATTGTCTCACCTTCTCGTTCTTCTATGCGTTTTCCGAAAACTTTATTCTTCCCATCTCGCACGATGAGGTGGTGCACGGAAAATGCTCCATGATAGAAAAAATGCCGGGCGAATACGATATGAAATTTGCCTCGCTCAAGGCGTTTTATACTTACATGATGTCCCACCCGGGCAAAAAGCTTTTATTTATGGGACAGGAATTTGCGCAGTTTATAGAGTGGGACTACAAAAAAGGTCTCGATTGGCTGCTGCTCGATTATGAAGCACATAAAAATATGCAGAATTATGTGGCGCAGCTTAATAAATTCTACCTTAAATCGCCGGAGCTTTGGGAAATAGATTATTCGTGGGACGGCTTCAGCTGGATATCGAATGACGATAACAGCCAAAGCATCATTTCCTTCAGAAGGATCGACAAATCGGGCAATGAGATAATAACGGTCTGCAATTTTGTACCGGTGGATCGTGAAGATTACCGCATCGGCGTACCGCGCGCGGGCAGCTACAGGCGTATTTTTTGCTCGGACGATGCAAAATTCGGCGGAAAAACGCAGACCGCAAGGAGCTTTAAATCCGAAAAAATACCCATGCACGGCTATGAAAATTCGGTTGCTTTAAGCATTCCTGCAATGTCAGTGAGCTATTTCCGAGTGCCTGCAGGCAGAGATAAAAAGTAATAAGCTTTAAAAATTCAATTATATATTATCGGTGAGGGAGTGTTATTCTTTGAACAGCAAAAAATGTGTAGCAATGCTTTTGGCGGGCGGCCAGGGCAGTCGGTTAGGTGTGCTTACCGCTAAAATAGCCAAGCCCGCAGTTCCCTATGGCGGAAAGTACCGCATAATTGATTTTCCGCTTTCAAACTGTGCAAATTCCGGAATTGACACGGTTGGAATACTTACCCAGTACAAGCCGCTTGAGCTTAACGATTATGTGGGCTCGGGCAAGCCGTGGGATCTTGACCGCACGAACGGCGGAGTACATATTCTGCCGCCGTATCAGGGTCAGCAGGGCGGCAACTGGTACAAGGGAACCGCGAATGCCATTTATCAAAATCTTGAATTCATAGAGCGCTATGACCCGGAGGTAGTGCTTGTGCTTTCAGGCGACCATATTTACAAAATGGATTACTCGAAAATGATAAACGAGCATATCGAAAACAAAGCCGCCTGCACTATAGCCGTGCTTGAGGTATCGACCGAGGAGGCTTCGCGTTTCGGAATCATGAATACACGCGAGGACGGCACTATTTACGAATTCGAGGAAAAGCCGAAAAATCCTAAAAGCAATTTAGCATCTATGGGTATTTATGTTTTCAGCTGGGATAAGCTGAAAAAATATCTGACAGAGGATGAGCAAAAGCCCGATTCATCAAACGATTTCGGTAAGGATGTCATTCCCGCAATGCTTAATGCAGGCGAAAATATGCGTGTATACAGGTTTGACGATTACTGGAAGGACGTAGGCACGGTAAATTCGCTGTGGGAAGCAAATCTTGATTTGTTAAATCCGAAGATCGACCTTAATTTAGCCGACCAGAACTGGCGCATTTATTCAAGAACCACCGGTATGCCGCCGCAGTATATTTCCGATTCGGCTATGGTGGAGAATTCACTTATAACCGACGGCTGTGAGGTCTACGGAACGCTTGACTATTCAATTCTTTTTGAAAATGTTACGGTAGAAGAGGGCGCAACGGTTGAATATTCGCTTGTAATGCCGGGCGCTGTGATAAAAAAAGGCGCGAGGGTTTGCTACTCCATAATCGCGGAAAATGCGGTAATTGAGGAAAACGCCGTCGTCGGCGCAGATCCTGCCGTCGTCGGCGCAGAGAATTGGGGAATCACCGTTATAGGCGATAATTTGGCGGTCGGAAAAAACGCCGTGGTAAACCCCGATAAAATGATTACCGAAAATATTAAGGAGGGGGAGATAATATGAGAGCATCGGCAGTTGCGGGACTTGTTTTCGCAAATATTAACGATGAGCTGCTTAAAAAGCTGACTTCAAAGCGCTCAATGGCGTCAGTACCCTTCGGTGCGCGCTATCGCCTTATAGATTTCCCGCTTTCAAACCTTGTGAACGCGGGCATTTCGAGCGTAGGCATTATCACAAAGGAAAATTACCGTTCGCTTATGGACCATGTCGGCAGCGGCGTTTACTGGGATTTAGACCGCAAAAGCGGAGGACTGTATCTTTTGCCGCCCTACCTTACAAGCGGCGTCAAACGCTACCACGGCACGGTTGACGCGCTTTACGGCGCGCGGGATTATATAGACCGCTGCAAGGCGGACTATATAGTAATATGCAACGCGGATGTTATCTCGAATATTGATATTTCCACCGCGGTTGATAAACATATCGAAAACGGCGCAGATGTAACTCTTGCTTACCACTGCGGAAAGCCGCCTGTCAACTGCGCCGATACAATGTTCCCCGAAATCGGGCGCGGCGGCAGAATAAACAAGCTTAATTTTGATATTGACTGTGCAGAGGAAACGGATATGTGCATAGGCTTGATAATTATTCCGCGAGAGCTGCTGCTCACACTTATAAACGATGCGCACGATGAGGGCGAAATAAGCTTTGCAAGAGATGTTTTGGCAAAAAAGGTCGGCAAGCTTAAAATTTACGGCTACGAACACAAGGCATATGCCGCCGTGCTTGACAGCACCGAGGCTTATTATAAGGCGAGTATGGACCTGCTTAATAAGGACGTCCGCTCAATACTTTTCAATAAGGAGCGGCCGATATTTACAAAGACCCGCGACGATATGCCCACCCGATACGGCACAAAGGCGGTCGTTAACAACTGCTTTATAGCCGACGGCTGCGTTATAAACGGCACCGTGCGCAACAGCATTGTTTTCAGGGGCGTTACCGTCGAAAAGGACGCGGTTGTGGAAAACTGCATTTTAATGCAGGAAACCGCGGTAGGCGAGGGCGCGCAGCTTGTGAATGTTATTGCCGATAAAAACGCGTCGGTAGGGGCGGGAATGGTGCTGAAAGGCACTGCCGCCAAAAGCTTCTTTATAAAGAAAAATCAAGTGCTTTAAACGGCGGATAGGAGAAAGAAATGAAAGTATTATTTGCTTCGAGCGAGGCTTATCCATTTGCAATGTCAGGCGGTCTTGCCGATGTTGCGGGCGCGCTGCCCAAGGCGCTCAGAAAAAGGCTTGTGGGCTGCCGCATTGTTATGCCGCTTTACAGCTGCATTCCGGATGAGCTGCGCGAAAAAATGAGCTTTATCTGCAGTATAACCGTTTCTGTTGCGTGGCGGCGGCAGTATTGCGGAATATTCGAAGCCCATATGGACGGCGTTATTTATTATTTTATAGATAATCAGTATTATTTCAAGCGCGACGGACTTTACGGGCATTACGACGACGCCGAGCGCTTTGCGTTCTTCTCCCGCGCGGTGCTTGATATTATACCCCACATAGGCTTTACGCCCGATATTATACATTGTAACGACTGGCAGACGGCTATGGTTCCGGTATATCTTGATACGATATACCGCGATAACGATATATACCGCAATATCAAAACCGTTTTCACAATTCACAACATACAGTACCAGGGCAAGTACGGTCACGAGCTTACGGGCGATGTTTTGGGGCTGCCGTATGAATCGGAAAGCCTTGTTGAGTACGACGGCTGTGTTAATCTTATGAAGGGCGCAATACAGTGCGCCGATAAGGTTACCACCGTATCTCCCACCTATGCGCGCGAAATATTAGAGCCTTACTATTCAAACGGGCTTGATAATATTTTAAAGCAGTTTACCTATAAGCTTACGGGCATTGTAAACGGAATTGATTATGATGTTTACAACCCCGAGACAGATAATTTGATTTATAAAAAATATTCTGTTGACGATTTAAAAAATAAAGCTTATAATAAGAAAATGCTTTTAAAGGAAATGGGCTTACCCGAAACCGACGCGCCCGTTATAGGCATTGTAACGCGCCTTGTAAAGCACAAGGGGCTTGACCTTGTTAAGTGCGTTTTCGAGGAGCTTTTAAAGGCGGATCTGAAATTCGTCATTTTAGGCTCCGGCGAGTGGGAATTTGAAACATTTTTCCATAACGCCGCGCAAAATCACCCCGATAAGGTCGCGCTGAAATTGGGCTTTAACCCGCAGCTTGCGCATAAAATATATGCGGGTGCCGATATGTTCCTGATGCCCAGCCAAACAGAGCCGTGCGGACTTGCGCAAATGGTTGCGCTTCGCTACGGCACGGTGCCGATTGTGCGGGAAACGGGCGGGCTTAACGATACCGTATCCGACAGCGGCAACGGCGAGGGCAACGGCTTTACCTTTAAAAACTATAACGCGCACGATATGGAAAACACTGTCTGGCGCGCACTTGCAGGCTACGATGATAAGGCGGGATGGGATATCCTGCGTAAAAGAGGTATGTGGTGCGATAACAGCTGGGGCGTTTCCGCAAATGCGTATATCAGGTTATATAAGGAGCTTGCGGGCAAGTGAACTGATATTATAACCGGTGCTTTGGGGGAATTATGGATATTATTAAGTCGATTATTTTAGGAATTATTGAGGGTATTACCGAGTGGCTGCCTATAAGCAGCACGGGACATCTTATTATTGCCGATGAGTTTATAAAGCTCGGAATGACGGATGAATTTATGGAGATGTTCAACGTTGTTATTCAGCTCGGTGCAATACTCGCCGTGGTGGTTATTTTCTGGAACAAAATGTGGCCCTTTACCGCCGATAAAGCTAAGGGCTATAATTACATAACAAAGGGTAACGGCTTAATTAAAAAGGACGTTATGGATATGTGGTTCAAGGTAATTGCGGCAATGCTGCCGGCGGCAATCGTCGGTATTCCGTTTGATAATTATTTTGAAAAGCATTTCCACAATTGGCAGGTGGTTTCCGCCGCACTTATAGCTTACGGTGTTTTGTTTATCGTAATAGAAAAAATAAACAAAAGCCGCAAACCGAAAGTAACCGGCATACCCGAGCTTTCCTATAAAACCGCGCTTTTAATAGGCTGCTTTCAGGCACTTTCCTTAATTCCGGGCACCTCGCGCAGCGGCTCAACCATTTTGGGCGCTATGATTCTCGGCGTTTCGCGCGTTGCGGGGGCTGAGTTCAGCTTCTTTCTTGCAGTTCCCGTTATGTTCGGCGCAAGCCTTATAAAGCTTTTAAAATTCGGCTTTACCTTTACAGGCATGGAGCTTGCCGTTTTGGCTGTGGGAACGCTCACCTCGTTTATTGTGTCGGTTATTGCAATAAAATTCCTTATCAGCTATGTTCGCCGCCACGATTTTTCGCTGTTCGGTTATTACCGCATAGCGCTCGGCGTAATAGTTATAGCATATTTTCTTATAGCGGGTTGATTTTATGAAAATACTTATTGCATCTGATATTCACGGCTCGGCGTATTATTGCCGGATGCTGCTTGAAGCTTTAGAGCGGGAAAAAGCCGACAGGCTTTTCCTGCTCGGGGATATTCTTTACCACGGTCCGCGCAACGACCTGCCGCGCGATTACGCGCCGAAAGAGGTTATTGCAATGCTGAACCCATTAAAGGAAAAGCTTTTCTGCGTTCGCGGTAACTGCGATACAGAGGTAGACCAAATGGTTTTGAATTTCCCGATTCTTGCCGATTATGCGGTACTTCCGCTTGGCGACCGCGTAATTTACGCGACGCACGGGCATAAGTTTAATTGCGATAATCCGCCGCCGTTATGTAAGGGAGATATACTTTTAAACGGGCATACGCATATTCCGGCGGATAAGGATATGGGCAGTTTCAGATATTTAAACCCCGGCTCTGTTTCCATACCCAAAGAGCAAAGCCCGCACGGGTATATGACGCTTGAAAACGGCGAATTTCTTTGGAAAAGGCTTGAAAACGGGGAAATATACACTCCGTAAGGAAAATGTAATATGATGATTTCAACAAAAGGGCGCTACGCTATGCGGGTTATGGCGGACCTTGCCGAGCATATAGGCGAGACTGTTCCGCTTTCCGACATAGCAAAGCGGCAGGAAATTTCACTTAAATATTTAGAGGCTATTGTGTCGGCTCTCTCTCGTGCGGGGCTTATTGAAAGTCAGCGCGGCAAAAGCGGCGGCTACAGGCTGAACCGCAAGCCCGAGGAATACACCGCCCGCGAAATATTAGAGGTGACCGAGGGCGGGCTTGTTCCCGTAAACTGCGCCTGCCTTACAAAGGGCGAGGAGTGCAAGCGCTCGGGGCTTTGCCCGTCGTTGCCCGTGTGGCAAAAGCTCGATAAACTTATATACGATTATCTTGACAGCGTATCACTTTCCGACCTGATTTCAAAAGAATAACATATTTAATGCGGAATTCGGAATGCGTAATGCGGAATAGAAAACGATATTTCAGCAAAAAACAGAGATTTTACAATAAGACTATTAAAAACAGCCTGTTACTACCGATTATGAAGATAGCAACAGGCTGTAACTTTATTAATTCCGCATTACGCATTCCGAATTCCGCATTATAAATTATTGTTTTTTAAATTCCTATTGACTTTGTAGGGATTATATGTTAGAATAAAGTCACAAAGAAAAAGGGAAGTGAGCGATAAATGAAAGTTTACGCGGATAACGCCGCAACAACCAGAATAAGCGATACGGCTTTTGACGCTATGGCTCCGTATTTTAAGGAGCTTTACGGCAACCCGTCAAGCCTTTATACGTTAGGTCAGTTATCGCAGGAGGCTTTGTGTTCCGCCCGTGAAACGGTTGCAAAATGCCTTAATTGCGATATGAAAGAAATTACATTTACCTCGGGCGGGAGTGAGGCTGATAATCAGGCTATACTCACCGGTGCGTATTTGGGCGCGGCAAAGGGTAAAAAGCACATAATATCCTCTGCTTTTGAGCATCACGCCGTTTTACACACGCTTGAAAAGCTCGAAAAGCAGGGCTTTGAGGTAACTTTATTACCCGTTCATTCGGACGGCTTTGTGCGTGTTGATGAGCTTGAAAACGCAATAAGGAAAGACACGGCGCTTGTCACCATAATGTTTGCAAACAACGAAATAGGCACTGTTCAGCCTATTCGCGAAATAGGCGAGGTATGTCATAAAAAAGGCGTGCTTTTCCACACAGACGCGGTGCAGGCGGCAGGGCATATTAAAATAGACGTTAAAGAGCAGAATATTGATATGCTTTCACTTTCGGCGCATAAATTCCACGGACCGAAAGGCGCGGGCGTACTTTACGCCAAAAAGGGTATTAAGCTGTATACTCTTATTGAGGGCGGCGCGCAGGAGCGCGGCAAACGCGCAGGAACAGAGAATGTTCCCGCAATAGTGGGTATGGCGGCGGCACTGAAATACGCAACCGAAAATCTTGATGAAAACTTTGAATATGTAAAAGCTCTGCGTGATAAAATAGCCGAGGGGCTGTCGCATATTCCTCATTCAAAAATAAACGGCGATATAAGCAGAGGGCTTGCGGGCACGCTTAATATGTGCTTTGAGGGAATTGAGGGCGAATCGCTCTTGCTGCTGCTTGACGACAGGGGTATTTCCGCATCGTCAGGCTCTGCCTGCACATCGGGCTCGCTTGACCCGAGCCATGTTTTGCTGGCGCTTGGGCTGCCGCACGAGGTAGCGCACGGGTCGCTCAGAATTTCGCTTTCGGAATACAATACCGAGGCGGAAGCGGAGCATATTATAAAGGAAGTTCCGCAGGTGGTTGAATATTTGCGTTCAATGTCGCCTGTTTGGAAGGATTTACAAGAAGGGAAGAAGCAATATGTTATACAGTGAAAAGGTAATGGATCATTTCAGAAACCCGCGCAATCTCGGCACAATTGAAAATGCCGACGCGGTGGGCGAGGTGGGCAACGCGAAATGCGGCGATATAATGAAAATGTATTTGAAAATTGACGACGGCATAATTACCGATGTTAAATTCAATACATTCGGCTGCGGATCGGCTATTGCCACCAGCTCAATGGCGACCGAAATGATAAAGGGCAAGCCCGTAACAGAGGCGTTAAAGCTCTCAAACAAGGCGGTTGTAGAGGCGCTTGACGGTCTCCCGGCGCATAAAATTCACTGCTCTGTTTTGGCGGAGGAGGCAGTAAAAGCGGCGCTGTTTGATTATTACAACCGTCACCCCGAGCTTGAAAAGCCCGAGGGACTGCCCGATTGCGCAGAATGTCACGGCGGATGCTGCTCCTGCAGCTGAGATTAATGCTCTAACCCCCTTTTTAAGGGGGTTTTTGTGCGGAAGGCATCAGAAAAATACTTGACAAAACGGTTCTTTTGCATTATTATTAATTGAGGCAAATATTGACTTGGAGGTTGACCTTTTATGTCCATTCTTATAACAGGCGGAGCGGGTTTTATCGGCAGTCATACCTGCGTTGAAATGCTCAACTCCGGATATGATGTTGTCGTTGTTGATAATCTTGATAACAGCAGCAGCGAATCTCTTGATCGCGTTGAAAAAATAACAGGTAAAAAAGTAAAATTCTATAAGGAAGATGTTCGCAACAGGGAGGCCCTCCGTAAAATTTTTACCGAGAACAGCATTGAGGCGGTTATCCATTTTGCCGGTCTCAAGGCGGTCGGTGAATCAGTGCGTGAGCCGATCATGTATTACGATAATAACCTTATAAACACCTTGGTTTTGCTTGAAACCATGAACGAGTTCGGCGTTAAGAAGATCGTATTTTCTTCCTCTGCCACGGTTTACGGTGTTGCAACCGAAATGCCGCTTGTGGAGGGAATGCCTCTCGGTGCCATTAACCCCTACGGCAGAACAAAGCTCTTTATCGAGCATATTCTTACCGACCTTTACGCGGCCGATAAGGACTGGTGCGTGGCGCTTCTGCGTTACTTCAATCCTATCGGTGCTCACAAGAGCGGACTTATCGGCGAGGATCCTAAAGGAATTCCGAACAATCTCATGCCTTATATTTCGCAGGTTGCAGTCGGTAAGCTTGATAAGCTTCATGTTTTCGGAAATGATTATAAAACGATTGACGGCACAGGCGTGCGTGATTATATCCATGTTGTGGATCTGGCGCTCGGCCATGTCAAGGCAATCGAATGGGTGCTTAAAAACACCGGCTGCGAGCCGTTTAACCTCGGCACCGGCAACGGCACAAGCGTTTTACAGCTGCGTGACGCATTTGTAAAGGCTACGGGTGTGGATGTACCGTATGTTATAGATCCGCGCCGCCCCGGCGATCCCGACGAGGTTTATGCGAATGCCGATAAGGCGAAAAAGGTGCTTGGCTGGACTGCTAAATACGGCATTGAGGAAATGTGCGAGGACACCTGGCGTTGGCAGAAAAATAACCCCAACGGCTTTGAAAAATAAAATTGAGGGACGGTTATCCGTCCCCTTATATCCGCCTGTGGCGCAGCTGGATAACGCAGCAGATTCCGATTCTGAAGAACGGGGGTTCGAATCCCTTCGGGCGGGCCATAATGTGGAGACAAAAAAGATGTCTCCTGCGAAAAGCCCGAATATATCGGGCTTTTTTGCTACCCAAACGGCGATTTTTCTCTGTACCAAAACACAGATGTAAAATCGCCGTTTTCCCTTTGTGGATAGACTTGAACTCCCGAAAAGTAAATATCAGATACACAGGCAGATAGAAATCAAAAATCTATCTGCCTTTTTTTATTACCCTAAAAAGGAGAAATCAGATATGCTACAGAAAGAATTAGCCAAACGGCTGCGCGGCCGCTTTGAAACCGAAATGAACAGTGACGGTTGGCTGGAGGTGTCCTCGGATGGGATGCCGCTGTGCCGGGTGAAGTACAACGGCAACTGCATCGTCAACGACAACCCATACCTCTCGGAAGAATACCTCGGCAAGATCGCTGAAGTGCAAAACGAGCTGCTCACCGTAAAGGACTATGTCGCTCTTTACGAACACGCGCAGCAGATGAAGGCGGCGGATGTTTCGGAATACCGACAGCTTGCCTCCTTCGGAGATACGGTGCTGGCAGCCAAGTACAGCGAAAGCCACGGTTTTGAATTTGTCACATGGAAACAGAACGCAGACGGTAATGCCGTGTTTTGGGGAGATTACTCTCCGAGCTATGAATACGCCAAGGAGTCCTTTGCCGTGCGCTCAGGACTGATCCCCGAAAGCCGACTGTTCTCCGAACAGGAAACCGCAAACCTCTGTCGCTGTGTGGACTTCACCAAAGCCAACTGCGAAACGCTGACCTATGAGCAGGAACGGCAGCTGGATAGGCTCCAAGAAAAACTCACGGACGGATACCCGTCCCTCGAAATCGAGCCACCGACCTTTGAACAGCCGGCAGCTTCACAACAGAATATGTAATACTATCAATCGCCCTTCGGTTACACAAAAACCGGAGGGCTTTTTCTATTTCACAAGGAGAAAAGACAATGACCATATTTTCAGATAATCCATATGACAGACGCATGGAACGGCTGATGATGACCGTTCCGAATTTTGCACCGAGAGGCGTAGGCTTCCGTTTTGCCGAAGCACAAATATTCATCACGGCAAACGCCGCCACACCCACGGAGATACTGGCGGCCACCATGCAACAGATACGCTGTCCGCCCTTCCGCAAGAGATTCAACGAATATTTAGAAAGCGAGGAAAACCCCATGACATATATAAATGAAAAGCACAGGGCAAGATTTACACTTGCCGCAAAGAATGTACACCGAGAGAATTACACACTGCTTTCGGCGTTGTATCTACTCACCGCCGACCCAAGGCTGTGGAGCTGCTGCAAGCACCATATAAATAACGGCTATGTGTTTTTTGAGAATATTAAGCTCAATAACTGCTCCGAACGAGCCTACACCCTCTACTGTGCAGCAAAGGACTTGACCCTCGGCACAAAGCACATTACCGTGTCGGATCTGTCGGACGCCGACCTTGTGCCGCCTATGTTGTTCCGCACCATCTGCAACGCTATGGCGATCCGCAGATTCGGACTCGCAGCCGTAAAGGAGATTTGCCATGATTAAACTGAAAATCAAATACGGCAACAGTCAGACCGCCCTCCGTTTTCCCTGCACCGAAAAGGAAATGAATGCAGAACTCGAAAGAATCCATGCCGAGGATGTCACACCCCTTGAGCTCTATGTAAGCGAGGTGGTATTTCCCGAAGAACTCGACTTTCTACAAGACAGATTCGCAAATCTGGATGAGGTCAATTACCTTGCCAAGCGCATGGACAGCTTTTTCGGGAACGAGGAATACCAGTTTTACGAAGCAATGAAATTAGAGGGCTTCGACACTCTGCCCGACCTCATCAATTTGAGCTTTAATCTCAATCGCTATCCGCTGATTTGGGATATCGGTGACATGGGCAAAATCGGCAGAGAGTATCTGCTCACGGTCAACGGCTGCATACCGGCACACGATGAGGATGACCCGAAATATGCGCAGCTCGGACGGGAGCTGATACAGTCCGGCAATGGCATATTTACCGAACACGGAATGCTGTTCGTGGACGAAAACACGCCGTTCCAACGGTCATATGACGGACAGACCTTCCCAGCGTATTTGTATGATCCGGGGGTGCTTTGCGTTGCCAAGGCCGAGTATGGCGGCAAAACCGAATATCTGTATTTTCCCTGTGAGGAGGAAGCCATCGACAAGGCGTTTACAAGGCTCGGCACAACAGCGGATGAGGTGAAAATTACGCTGGAGGACTTCAATACCGACAGCCCCGAATGGTTCGGGCGATTCCGTGAGATCGCCGCCGAGGAAGGCGTATACGAGCTGAACCGGCTTACTGGCGCCGTTAATACGGCGGATATGGATCTGAAAAAGCTGTGGTCGGTGGCGGAATATGCCGAAGCCGAGGACACCGAGCAGCTTACAAGGCTGGCAAGGAATATCGGGTGCTTCACCTTCATTGAGGGGGCAACAGGCTATGCCGAGGTGGGAAGATTTTTTACCGAAACCGAGGACAGATATATTCTTGATCTTGAAATGGAAGATTATTTCGACTATGAGGGATTCGGAGAATATATCTCGGATAAATTTTACGGCAAATTTGTTTGCAACGGCTTTATCTACAACGACACCGACACAAGCCTGCTCGACATCTTATATCAGGATGAGCCTATGACAATGGGAGGAATGTAAATATGATCACCGCAATTATCCGCAATAAAGAGAACACCCTTGTTCTCGAACTGCCTCACAGCATTTACGACATTTATGAAAAGCTACAGTCTATCGGCATTATGCAGCCGCCGAAACAAATCCCGCTGACCGACAACGAGGACGAGGACATCGGCGTAAAGCTGTTCAGCGAGAGCGACTTCGGTAGGCATCTGCTCCTCACGCTGAGCGAGGACAACTCCTTGGCAGACGCCAATCTGCTCACCTATATCGTGCAGAATGCAAGCGAGGACATCAAAGAGACGCTGGAACAGGATGTCCTCTATGACCAATATGGCTCGATGAACGAGGTGGTCGCTGCTGTCCGCCAAATGACGCAGGATGCAGGACCCATAAAGGCGGTGTTCTTCTGTCCGCTGGTGGGAAATATCGACGAGGGCGACGGAGATATGTTCACGGTCGGAGATTCCTACCTTGCCGACAGCGAGGATGAAATCAACGACGCATTAAAAGAATACACCGCCAACGACGAAAATGATATGGCAGCCTACTACAACGAGGATGACGGCATAAAGGAAAAGCTGACCTCGGCTGTGTGGTCGGTGGAGCTGCACGGTGACAGACTGTTCGGACGGATAGATTGCAGCCTCAAAGAGCCTCTTACTACAGAAGAAACGGAGCGTTTGCGGGAATGGATCACCGGGCAATGTGCTGACGGGCTCGGCGAGGGCTTTGAGCAGCAGCCCATCGATACGATGGACGGCGAACTGTTCGTTTCGTTCTGGAACAGCGGCGATGACTACGCCATGATGACCGAGGACGAATTTGAGGATCATCTGCAAAACACCGAAATGACGATTGGAGGGATGTAATATATGGCCTTGCTGTTTTCTGCGGTGACCGTAACCGCAGGCAATGAAGAAATTGAATTTACGGTCGGTGGGATACCGAGAGAGTACGACGACCTCGTCGGCTGGACAGCCTTTGATGACTTTATGGAGAATGTCGATGCGGAAACAGAGGTCAGCGTACACGGCGAGGTATATCTTTACGGCGGCGAGGAAACCGTAACGGCAACACCCGAAGAAGTCGCCTATCTGAGGAATTACGCCGTATGAACGGCAAGGAAGGACTTATTTTACAGGGCTGCGGCGGTGACCCGCAGGAGTGGCTCGACGGCATCAACAGTCTCCTAACCGATGATGGGATCTTGAAAAACGGCAGCAGATTTGAGAATATCTCGGTATTCCAAAACGGCAGCCTCACAAATATCCTATTTCCCTTTGAGGACGGGTTGGAAATCGACATGGGCAAGCTCGCCATGTGGCGCTTGCGCTCCCATGAGCAGCTCGGCGGCACCTGGCTGTCGGACTATGTACCGAACAAGCTCGGCGGCTTTGTTGATGAAGCCGCGCCCGAACAGGAAAAGCCCGACTGCAAGCTCATCGGCGAGGACGGAAACATCTTCAACCTTATGGGGCTTGCTGCCCGAACTCTCCGCCATAACGGACTTGCGGAACAGGCAACAGAAATGTGCCATTCCAATCCATTCCCGGCTGGGTGAAAAAGCTCCGCTGGTATGTGGTCGAGGTCAGCGGCAACCGTGCGGTCATCAACAAGGACGAGTTCGGTAAGTACGCCATCATGTCGCCGGTCAAGACCTCTGCGCTCGCCGTGGCAGGC
>URNB01000022.1 GCA_900549055.1 uncultured Oscillospiraceae bacterium | reverse complement strand
CGCCGTCGGGGTCGCGCTTTTCGCCGTTTACGGTTACCGTGGCATATGATATGCCGCTCATAAGTATTTCGCTCTGCGTTCCCGCGTCCGCACGCATTCGGACTCCCGTCGCATTGACATATCCGATTCTGGTTTCCGAAGCTGATATTTTAAAACAATTGCTTGAAAATAAAATCACTATAGATAAAACTATAGATATATATTTGCTTAATTTACTCGCCATACCGCACCTCAACAATAATATTTTTTACGGACGATTAGTATACATAATAAACCTAACCTTCGAAATTATTATTTGCAGATTTAAAAAAATCAGACACATCAAAGTGAGTAGCTCAAAATAATGCGTCTGACTTTATCTTTATCTTTTTAAAGTGTTTCTTACTTATTAAGTGCCTGCTGAACGGCAACCGCGCATGCAACGGTCATACCGACCATCGGGTTGTTGCCCGCGCCTATAAGACCCATCATCTCAACGTGAGCCGGAACGGAAGAAGAACCGGCAAACTGAGCGTCGGAGTGCATACGACCCATGGTATCGGTCATACCGTAGGAGGAGGGGCCTGCCGCCATGTTATCCGGGTGGAGGGTACGGCCTGTACCGCCGCCGGATGCAACAGAGAAATAGTTCACGCCGTTTTCAACGCACCATTTCTTATAGGTGCCTGCAACCGGATGCTGGAAGCGGGTCGGGTTGGTGGAGTTGCCGGTAATGGAAACGCCTACCTTTTCAAGCTTCATTATAGCAACGCCCTCGGGAACATTATCCGCACCGTAGCACTTAACGGCTGCGCGCGCGCCCTTTGAGAACGGCTTTTCATAAACAACCTTGACCTCTTCTGCGTAGGGGTCAAACTCGGTTTCAACATAGGTGAAGCCGTTAATACGGGAGATTATATAAGCCGCGTCTTTGCCGAGACCGTTAAGAATAACGCGCAGGGGCTTAACTCTTACCTTATTTGCGTTAAGAGCAATTTTAATAGCGCCCTCAGCCGCTGCGAAGGATTCGTGACCTGCCAAGAAGCAGAAGCACTCGGTTTCTTCCGAAAGGAGCATTTTACCGAGGTTGCCGTGACCGAGACCGACCTTGCGGTTTTCGGCAACGGAGCCGGGAATACAGAAGGACTGAAGACCGATACCGATATTTGCGGCAGCGGCAGCGGCGGATTTATCGCCGGTGCGTTCAGCCTCTTTGAAAGCGATGGCCGAGCCTACGGTGTAAGCCCACTTCGCGTTTTCAAAGCAGATAGGCTGTGTTTCCTGAACGGTGGTGTAGGGGTCAACGCCGTATTTTGCGCATATATCCTTGCACTCATCAATAGAAGAGATACCGTAATTTTTAAGAACGCCGAGAATCTTTGCCTCGCGTCTCTCATAACCTTCAAACTGTGCCATTATACCGTACCTCCTTATTCTTCACGCGGGTCAATGTATTTGACCGCACCGTCTTCTTTATTGAAGCGTCCGTAGTGACCCATGGACTGCTTGTAAGCCTCGTTCGGCTCCATACCCTTTTTAATAAGGTCGGTCATTTTGCCGAGGGAGACAAACTCATAGCCTATAACCTCGTCGTTTTCATCAAGAGCCATTCTTGTGCAGTAGCCCTCGGTCATTTCAAGGTATCTTACGCCCTTTGATTTGGTACCGTACATGGTACCTACCATTGAGCGCGCGCCCTTACCGAGGTCTTCCATTCCTGCGCCGATTACAAGGCCGCCCTCTGAAAAAGCGGACTGGCTGCGGCCGTAAACTATCTGTAAAAACAGCTCGCGCATAGCGGTGTTTATAGCGTCGCAAACGAGGTCGGTGTTAAGAGCCTCTAAAACAGTCTTACCGGGAAGAATTTCGGCAGCCATGGCGGCGGAGTGGGTCATACCCGAACATCCTACGGTTTCAACCAGAGCTTCTTCAATTATGCCGTCTTTAACATTAAGCGACAGCTTACATGCGCCCTGCTGCGGTGCGCACCAGCCCACGCCGTGGGTGTAAGCGGAAATGTCCTTAATCTCTTTCGCCTGTATCCACTTGCCTTCCTCCGGAATCGGAGCGGGGCCGTGGTGCGGGCCCTTGGCGACAGGACACATATTTTCTACTTCCTTTGAATAAATCATATATGTACTCCTTTCGTGCGGGACTTTTAAATCCACACAAGTATGCTCTTATTATATCAAACACCGAGTAAAAAAACAAGGGGTTATATCAAAAAAATAAGACCGACAGCTCCCGGCGCGGATAAGGAGCACAGGGAGCTGAAAATATAATGTTACTTTTCGGCAATCGGTAGGCTGACGGTTATCTCCGTACCATAGCCCGGTTTACTTTCAGTCGATATTTTACCGCCGAGACTGAGCGCTATATGCTTTACTATTGAAAGCCCGAGCCCCGTGCCGCCGCTTTGCTTTGAGCGGCTTTTATCCACACGGTAAAAACGCTCGAAAATACGGTCTATATGCTCGGGCGGTATGCCTATGCCCGTATCGCTCACCCGAATAAAGGCGCTGCCGCCCGCAGAACCTACACAGACCTTTACGCTGCCGTTTTCACGGTTGTATTTTACCGCGTTATCACAAAGGTTGTAGATCATTTCAAATATCAGGGATTTTCCGCCGTTTACAAGGGTGCTGTCACCCTCTGCCGTTACGGTTATTCCCGCCTTTTTCGCTACGCCCGATATGCTCTTTACAGCATCGTTTGCGACCTCCAGTATATCGGTTATTTCCGCCTTGTCGGTATCCTCGGCACCCTCGTCAAGCTCTGAAAGCCTTATAATATCGTTCACAAGGGCAAGCAGACGCGCCGCCTCGCGGTTAATATCCCCGCCGAAGCCCTTAACATCCTCAGGCTTTACAATGCCGTTCATAAGCATGTCGGATATTCCGCAAATTGAGGTGAGCGGGGTTTTAAGCTCGTGCGATACATTCGCCGTAAATTCGCGGCGCAGCTTTTCTCGCTTTTCCTTTTCGGTTATATCCACCAGCAGTATGACCGCGCCGCAGGGCTCGCCGTTTTCATCGTAAACCGGGTTTGCGGTTATATTGAAGTATTTTCCGTCCAGCGGCAGAATATCGTCGCCAGAGCGCTTTTCCTTAATATCGTCAAATATTCTTCTGAAAACCTCGCTGCGGTTGAGGGTTAAAATATTGCTGCCGTTTATATCGTCCTGCGTTCCGAAGAACCTTTCGGTACCCTTGTTGTGGGTTAAAATATTGCCGTTAATATCGGTAAGCACCAGCCCCTCGCTCATATTTTCGGCAATCGCCTCAAATTCGCGGCGGCTGCGCGTGAGCTTTGCTATCTGACGGTCGATTTTGCGGTTTTGCGCGTTTATTTTTGAAATAAGCGGTGAAAGCTCGCTGTATGCCGAGTCGGCAACGGGTCTGTCAAGGTTTATTTCATTTATCGGCTTTACTATCTTTTTAGCTATAACCGACGCTAAAATATTGGCAAGCACAAACACCATAATCGCAATGGCGCAAATAGGCGGCAAAAGCTCAAGCACTACCGCCCAAACAGTAAGCGACGCGCCCGCAATACGCAAAATGCTGCCGTTTTTAAGCTTTTTTGCGTAATAGCAGGTCTTTTGCCCTAAGGTTTCCGAGCGCCGCGTATCATACCCCTCGCCGTCAGCTTCCGCCTCTTTTACCTCACGGCGGCTCGAGTGGTTTTCCATGGCTTCGGGGTTGCTCTTGTTATCGTAAAGCACCTTGCCCGAGGGGTCTATAAGGGTTATTCTCTCGCTTATATCCGAATATTCGGAAAGGCTGTTTTCCTCTGCCGCAACGCTTATTATTTCCGCCTTATTGCGCAGCTCCTTGTAGGATTTTTCATCATATATCTGATACTGCACTCCCACCGTGAAAATAAGGCAGGCAAGCATTGTTATAACGGTTGAAATAAGTATTCCTCTGTAAATTTTTCCGGTCATAATAATACCCCTTTTGTCAAACTATTTTATAGCCGACTCCGCGTACTGTTCCTATAATATCTCCGCTTTCCCCGAGCTTTGAGCGCAGGCTTCTTATGTGCACGTCCACCGTGCGGTTTTCGCCGTCGTAATCGTAGCCCCATATATCGTTTAAAAGCTGATCTCTCGTAAACACCGCGCCGCGGTTTTTAAGTAGCAGGCACAAAAGCTCAAATTCCTTTAAGGTAAGCTCGGTTTCCTTTCCGTCCACCGTTACAATATGCTTTGTCTTGTTTACATAAAGCTTGCCCACGGTGTATTCAACGTCTGCCGCCGCGGTTCTGCGCAGCAGCGCCTTTATACGGGATATAAGCTCCATTGTGCCGAAAGGCTTGGCTATATAGTCGTCAGCGCCGCTGTCAAGCCCCACTACTTTATCGTATTCGGTGGATTTAGCGGTTAACATAATAACTGGCAGCTGCTTTGTGTCGGGGCGGGAACGCAGCCACTTCAAAACGGAAATTCCGTCCTCCTCGGGCAGCATTATATCAAGCAGGGCAATATCGGGCTTTTTATGCGCAACCGCCTCTTTAAAAAGCGACGGCAGCGGAAAGCCTTCCGCCTCCATTCCGGTCTGCTTTAACGCATAAATTACAAACCGACGTATGCTCTCGTCGTCTTCAAGCAGATATACCATTTTCCCACGTCCCTTTTTTATTTTATCTGTGCGTGCCGGTAATTGAGTATTCCACCCATTCGGCTATATTCACCGCGTGGTCGCCTATGCGCTCAAGATATTTCGCAATCATTAAAAGGTCAATGCAAAACTCGCCGTTGGCTTTATCCTCGGTTATAAGCTGCACAAGCTCATCCTTTACACAATCGAAAAGATTATCCACCTTATCGTCGTATACCATAACCGCGCGCGCCAATTCCACATCCTTTTTAACAAAGGACTCGACGCTGTCGGTCACCATTTTGGTGGCGGCGGCAGCCATATCCTTAATATGGATTTTACTTTTAACATTGCTGTTTTTAATGAATTTCGCTATTTCGGCAATGTCATATGCCTGGTCGCCTATGCGCTCCATATCCGAAATCATTTTAAGCGCAGAGGATATAACCCTTAAATCGCGTGCTACGGGCTGCTGTTCAAGCAGCAGCTTCATACAGATAGACTCAATATCCCGCTCCTTGCGGTTAATTTCGTCCTCGGTTTCAACCGCCTTTTGGCAGAGTGCGTCGTCATCGTCCAGAAAGCCCTTTACCGAGGCGCTTATGGCGTCCTCGCAGAGCGCACCCATTGTTATAAGCTCTAAATTCAGCTTTTCAAGCTGACTGTCAAATTTATTTCTCATAATCAACCGAACCTTCCCGTAATATAATCCTCGGTGCGTTTATCCTGCGGGGTTGAGAACATTTTCTCGGTCTCGGAGTATTCTATTACCTCGCCCAAAAGGAAAAACGCCGTGTAATCGGAAATTCTTACCGCCTGCTGCATATTGTGCGTAACCATTATTATGGTATATTTCTTTTTAAGCTCAAGCGCAAGGTCTTCTATTTTGGAGGTGGAGATAGGGTCGAGCGCGCTTGTAGGCTCATCCATTAAAAGCACCTCGGGCTTTACAGCCAGCGCGCGCGCAATGCAAAGGCGCTGCTGCTGCCCGCCCGACATTGCAAGGGCACTCTTTTTAAGCACGTCCTTGGTTTCGTCCCATATAGCGGCGTCGCGCAGCGATTCCTCCACAATTTCATCAAGCCTTGCCTTTGAGCGTATGCCGTGGGTACGCGGACCGAAGGCTATGTTATCGTATATCGACATAGGGAACGGGTTAGGCTTTTGGAAAACCATACCCACGCGCTTACGCAGCATATTCACGTCCATATTGCCGTAAATATCCTCGCCGTCCAGCAGCACCTCGCCCGTAATGCGGCAGCCCTCAACCAAATCGTTCATACGGTTAAGGGATTTAAGCAGGGTTGATTTACCGCAGCCCGAGGGACCTATAAAGGCGGTTATGCTGTTTTCCTGCATACCGAGATTTATATTTTTAAGCGCCTTAAAGTCATTATACCATAAATCAAGATTTTTTACAGTAAATTTTTCCATAGTTTTTATTTCCCCTTTGCCGTAATTCTTTTAGCTATAAGACCCGACAGCATATTTATTATAAGCACCAGTATCAGCAGCACCACCGCCGTGGCATATGCCTCGTTCATATAAAGTCCCTCGCTTAAAAGCGCGTACATATGAACAGAAAGCGTTCTGCCCGACTGCATTAAATCCTTGGGTATTCCGGCAACCGTGCCCGAGGTGTATATAAGCGCCGCCGTTTCGCCCACAATTCTGCCGACAGACAGTATAACGCCCGAGAGTATTCCCGGTACGGCGGAGGGCAGCACCACCTTGAAAACCGTGCGTAATCTCCCCGCGCCCAGCCCGAAGCTGCCCTCTCTGTATGCGTCGGGCACGCCGAGCAAGGCTTCCTCGGTAGTGCGCATCATAGTGGGCAGTATCATAATAGCCAGCGTCAGTGCGCCCGAAAGCATTGATTGATGAAAATGGCAGGCAATAACGAAAATCAAGTAACCGAAAAGTCCGTAAACTATCGACGGTATTCCCGCAAGGGTTTCGGTTGTGACCCTTACCACCTTTACAAGCGTGTTGCCGCGCTTTGCATACTCTGTCAGGTAGACTGCCGAGAAAATGCCTATCGGCGCTGCCAGTAAAAGGGACAGAGCCGTCATTATAACCGTGTTTATTATTGCGGGCATCATTGAAACGTTTTCGCTGTTGTACTTCCACGCAAAAAGCGAGGGCTTAATGTTCGGTACGCCCTTAATAAGTATATACGCCACAAGAAAAACCACAACCGCCGCCGTAAGCAATGCCGCAAGCCAGGTTATAAGCAGCATAATAAGCGAGCCGGGGTGATTTTTGTAATTTAAAAATTTTTGCTTTAAGGAGATTTTATTTACAGCGTCCATTTACTTTTTCTCCTTTTTAACAAGTGAGAACAAGAGGTTTATTATAAGGATAAACACGAACAGCACAACCGAGGTTGCAATAAGCGCCTCTCTGTGTAAATCGGCGGCGTAGCCCATTTCGAGCACTATGTTTGAGGTGAGCGTGCGCACGCCGCTGAAAATGCTTGTGGGTATTATAGCCTGGTTGCCCGCGACCATATTAACCGCCATAGCCTCGCCTATTGCCCTGCCTATTCCCAAAATAACGCCTGCCGTAATGCCTGATTTCGCCGCGGGCAGCACCGTTCTGTAAATGCTGCGCTCGTGCGTGGCGCCCAGTGCCAGAGCGCCCTCGTAGTAGCTTTCCGGCACGGCGCGTATTGCCGCCTCGGAAACGCTTATAATGGTGGGCAAGATCATAATGCCTAACATTACAGAGGCTGTAAGTACGCTTTTACCCGAGCCGCCGAACAAATTCTGCATTGCCGGCACAATTACCACCAGCCCGAAAAAGCCATACACAATAGAGGGGATTCCTGCAAGCAAATCAACTGCGGGCTTGAATATTTTATAAAGCTTCTTAGGGCAGAAGCGCGCCAAAAACACCGCGCATAAAACGCCTATCGGCACGCCGATAATAATAGCTCCCGCCGTAACATAAATACTGCCTATTATCATCGGCAGTATGCCATAAAGATCTTCAAGCGGCTTCCAGCGCTTGCCGAGAAGAAAATTCGCAAAGCCTATTTTGCCCATGGTAGGTATTCCGTTTGAAAAGAGAAACACGCATATTAAAATTACCGATATAATGGAAACGCAGGCGCAGAGCATAAACACAATGCGCATTGCCGTTTCTTTTATTTTTGAAATTGTTGTGTTCATAAATACTCCTGTTATGCGGCAAAGCCCTCGTTATTGAGGGCTAGCCGGAAAGAGGTGATCTTTTATTTTATTTCGCTCCACTTTGTAAGCGAGCCGGTGTAGATGTTTTTGATCTGCTCGCTTGTGATTGAATCAAGGGCGTTATCCTTGTTTACTATTACCGCAATTCCGTCCAGCGCAATCTTAATGGAGTTAAGTCCCGCTTCCTTTTCGCTGTCCTTAACATCGCGTGATGCCATACCTATATCGTATATACCGTCAATCGCACCCTTCATACCCGAGGATGAATCGTTCTGCTGAACATCTATTGTAACATCGGGATTGAGCTTCACATAAGCCTCTTTAAGCTTTTCCATTACAGGCGTTACCGAGGAAGAACCGCCTATGGTAATCTTGCCTTTCTGACCGGAGGCTTTGTAAGCGCCTGTGTTGCCCTCGCTTATATAGCCGTTCTTTTCAACTACCGCCTGACCGTCTGCGCTGAGGATAAACTTGATAAAGTCGCTTGCAACTCCCGTAGCGTCGCCCTTTGTGGCAATATTGAACGGACGCGCAACCTTGTATTCGCCGCTCTTAACGTTATCGACGGCAGCTTCCGCGCCGTCAACCTTTAACGCCTTAACCTTGCTTTTATCAAGCGAGCCGAGCGAAATATAACCGATAGCCGCCTTATTGCCCTGAACCGTTGTAATCATAACCGAGGTGGAATTAGTGGTTTCTGCGGTATCAATTGTTTTATCAACCTTTTTACCGTCGGCGTTCTTTTCCTCTATTCCCAAAAGCTCAATAAACGCGCCGCGCGTGCCCGAGCCTTCCTCACGGGTCAGTACCGATATTGCGTCTCTTCCCGTGCCTGTTCCGCCGTCATTACTGTCTGCGCCGCAGCCTGCAAGCGCGAATACCGTCATAAGGGCTGCAAGACCTAAACTCAAGATCTTTTTCATTTCTTTTTATCTCCTTTTCAACTTTCTGCCCTTATTATAATGTCCCTATGTTAAGTCTGTAATCAAAGTAATGTTAAATCCGTGTTAAACAGCACAAATATAAAAAGTCCCGCAGGGGTGCGATCACCTCTGCGGGACGGAATACCGATTTTTTCAATTTTTGCCGCCCGGTTTCCCCGTGATTCGGAAGGTGGCTTCAGTCATTATTATCATAAGCGCGAAAAACGCGAGCAGATACACCGGCATGACCGAAAAGCCGACGGCGTTACCGAACAGACCGAAAAGAGGGGGAATAAATGTTGAGCCGACATAGGCGCTTGCCATTTGAATGCCGATGATCGCGCCCGAATTTTCCGCGCCGAAATTAGCCGGAGTCGAATGTATTATGCAGGGATAAATCGGAGCGCAGCCGAAGCCTATCACAAGAAAGGCCGCGAACGCTGTCATATACGATTGCACGGGAATGAGAAGTATCATTATTCCGCAAGCCAGGATCCCCGTTCCGAGAAGAATCATTCTGCGGTCACCGAGCCTTTCGGTAATGAAGCCGCTTGCAAATCTTCCCAGCGTTATGCCTATATAAAACAGGGCTGCAAAGGACGCGGCGCGGTCGCCCGAAATACCTTTAACCTCGGTAAAATATGTGCTTGCCCAATACATTGCGGTCGCTTCCGCCGCGCAATAAGCGAAAAAGCCGATAAGCAGGAAGGGTACGCCTTTAATTTTAAGCGCGGCTGTTAATCCGACACGCTTTGTATCGGCAGTGCTTTCCGTTTTATTTATCTTCCATACCGGCAAAGTCACAAGCAGCAAAAGGGCAATGGCAAGCTGAATAAAACCCACAATTCGGTAACCGCTGTTCCAATTAAGATTTTTAAGCGCAAAGCTCATAATAAACGGGCTTATAATCGCACCCACGCCCCAAAAGCAGTGCAGCCAGCTCATATGCTTCGCCTTGTAATGCAGCGCCACATAATTATTGAGTGCCGCGTCAATCGCGCCCGCACCCAGTCCGTAAGGCACGGCAAATATGATGAGCATCGAAAAGCTGCCCGAAAACGAAAAACCGAACAGCGCTGCAACCGTTAACAACACACTTGCGACCGTTACGGCGCGCGTGCCGAATTTATGCGTCAGCTTATCCGATAAAAGGCTTGAAACTATAGTTCCGCCGGATATCACCATGGAAATAATACCCATAAACGAAACGGACACGCCGAGTTCTGTATGCATGACCGGCCAGCCCGCGCCGAGCAGCGAATCCGGCAGTCCGAGGCTTATGAATGCCAAATAGATAAGAGCCAGTAAAAATGAGTACATTTACAATTCCTCCGCAAAACCGTTTACATCCGCTTTATTTTATCGCAGACAAGAATAAATTGCAACAACTTTCAGACTTAAAAAATAAATTTTTCTGCAGCGGCTCCTGTCGGCCGCTGGTTTGTACAGGAGCTACGGTTTTGCACATCTAATATCTACCGTCTAAAATCTAAAGTCTAAATCGGCGGAGCCGATGGTCTATCACACAACAAAAAACCTCTTGCACGAGGCAAGAGGTTTTTGTCTGTTATATTAGTCCGCAAGGTAAGCGTACTGGAGGTACCAGTAGCCGTACGGGCTGTGCCATGTGCCCTTGAGGCTGGTGCTCTGGAGCCAGAAATCGTTGTAGTAAGCAACCGGGATAAATCCGTAATCTTCGCTTACGATCTTCTCTGCCTCGTGGAGAGCGGCAAAGTGAGCAGTCTTGTCTGCCACTTTAGAGTCGTTCATAGCCTTATCAAACGCCGGGTTGTTGTACTTACCGTCGTTGTTGCCGTTGGTGGACGTAAACAGCTCGATCATGTTGGATGCGTCATTGTAGTCCATAACCCAACCGTTACGAGCCATTTCGTACTCACCGGCGCGGCGCTTGGGTGTGAAGGACGACCAGTCAACAATGTCAATATTCATAGTAATGCCGAGATCCTTATAAACCTTCTGCAAATACTCGGCAAGAGCCTTATGGTAGCCTGCATCGTTGGTAGAATAGGTGATGGTCGGGAAACCCTTGCCCTCGGGGTAGCCTGCCTCTGCAAGAGCCTTTTTAGCTTCTTCAAGGTTAGCCTTGTAATCCTCACTGATATAGGTTTTGCCACCGTTTGCTGCCTTTGAGTTCTCAAGGAACTTGCCGGTTTCAACATCGTCAACGCCGGTTCCTACATAGTTGTAAGCCGGTGTATATGTGCCCTGCATTACGGTGTTGGCAACATAGTCACGGTCAATAGCAAGGCTTAAAGCCTTACGAACGTTCTTGTTGTTGAAGGGAGCCTTGTTGAGGTTCATGCTCAGGTAATAGGTACCGAGAATAGGATCAACATTGAATTCATCCTTCTTATCCTTCTTAAGGGTCGGGATTTCCTCGGTCGGAACATCCTTTATAAGCTGTGCGGTGCCGCCGGTGTAGGCAGTATAGGAAGCGCTTGAATCTTCGAGCAATAAGAATGTAAGCTTATCGTTTACAATCTTGCTTGAATCCCAGCCGCCCTTGTAATTCTCATTCTTCTTGCAAACGATCTTCTCGCTGGGCGTCCACTCGGTAATGGTGTACGGACCGTTGCAGACATAGGTTTCGGGTTTTGTGGCCCAGGAGTCACCGTTCTTTTCAACGGTAGCCTTTTGAACGGGGCTCATTGTACCGAAAGCAACGATCTTATCAAAATAAGAGCAGGGGTAAGCAAGCTTAATTGTAAGGGTCTTACCGTCGTCGCTCGCCTTAACATTGAGCTTTTCGGGGTTCTTGCTGTCAATAGCGTCTTTGTAGCCTTCGATCATACCGATAACGGTTTCGGCATACGGAGCCGCAACATTGGTATCGGCTATACGCTTAAAGGTGTACTCAAAGTCCTTAGCGTTAAGCTCGGTACCGTCTGACCATTTAAGGCCGTCACGCATAGTGAAGGTCCAGGTAAGACCGTCGGGGCTAACCTCGTACTTTTCAGCCTGTCCGGGCTGAACTTTGTTGTCCTGATCAATAATGAGCAGGGTTTCAAACAGGGTAATAAGCATATTACCGCCGTCAACAGCACTGTTAAGAGCCGGGTCGAGCGTTTCGGGGTTCGGACCGATCTGAACAGTGATGCCATCTGCCTTCTTCTTACCGCAGCCGGCAAAGGCTGTTACAAAAAGAGCGGCAGACAAGAAAATAGCCAGCATTTTCTTGAATTTCATTTTTGATCTCCTCTTTCTTAAATTTTACGGCTTTAGCCGCTTTATTATATCCATTGCGCCTGAACGCAATAAATACCGTGTTAATTCACCTTATCAAGGTGGTGGCAGGCAGCGTAATGCCCCGGGCTTACCTCTTTAAATTCGGGGCAGACTTCGGCGCACTTTTCATCCGCATAGGGGCAGCGCGTTCTGAAGCGGCAGCCGCTCGGCGGGTTGAGGGGCGACGGAACATCCCCCTGCAAAGGAATACGCTTTGAGGCGCGCGCAGCAATTGGGTCTGCCTCGGGTATAGCGGAAATAAGGCTCTTAGTATAGGGGTGAACGCTGTGGGATATAAGTTCGTAAGCTTCCGCCAGCTCAACCAGTTTACCGAGATACATAACGCCTATGCGGTTTGAAATATGCCTTACAACGCTTAAATCATGCGCTATGAACAGGTAGGTAAGGTTTAAGTCCTTTTGCAGGTCTTCAAACATATTTACCACCTGCGCCTGAATTGAAACGTCAAGCGCGGAAACGGGCTCGTCGCAAACTATAAACTCGGGGTTTACAGCCAGTGCGCGGGCAATGCCGACTCTCTGGCGCTGACCGCCCGAAAACTCGTGCGGGTAGCGGTTTGCGTGCTCGCTGTTAAGCCCCACGCGCTCAAGCAGGGAAATAATGCGGTCGTGCCGCTCCTGCTTATTGGCGGCGAGCTTGTGAATATCAATTGACTCGCCAACTATATCGCCGATGGTCATTCTGGGGTCAAGACTCGCATATGGGTCTTGGAACACCATCTGCATTTTGCGGCGGTAGGGCAGCATATCAGCCTTTATTTTCTTTTCCTTATCGAAAATAACCTTGCCGTCGTAAATAATTTTACCGTCCGTCGGCTCATACAGGCGTAAAAGCGTTCTTCCGACCGTGGTTTTGCCGCAGCCCGATTCGCCCACAAGACCCAAGGTCTCGCCGCGGCAGATATAGAACGAAACATCGTCTACCGCCTGAACGGCCTGCTTTTTGCCGCCGCTTCTTGCGGGAAAGTACTGCTGCAAGTGCTGCACTTCAACCAGTTTTTCTCTCTCACTCACAGTTTTCCTCTCCTTTCAGCGCCTCTTTCTGCAAAAGCCAGCAATAGCTGTAATGGGTATCGCTGAGTTCGGTTTTCGGGGGCATTTTATTAAGGCAGATTTTCATACATTCGGAGCAGCGCGGCGCAAAGGGACATCCCGCAGGGGGATTAAGCAAATCAACCGGCTGACCCTCAATGGGAACGAGCCTTTCTATTTTTTCCGCGTTTAATTTCGGAATGGATTTTATAAGCCCCTTTGTGTATTCATGGCTCGGGTTGTAGAAAATTTCATCCGCCGTGCCGTACTCAACAATATGACCGGCGTACATAACGGCAATTTTTTCGCACATACTCGCAACCACGCCGAGGTCGTGAGTAATCATAATGATGCTCATGCCGAGCTTTTTGCGCAGCTCCTGCATAAGCTCCAATATCTGCGCCTGTATGGTAACATCAAGCGCGGTTGTAGGCTCGTCGGCTATGAGCAGCTTAGGCTCGCAGGCAAGCGCAATGGCAATCATAACGCGCTGGCGCATACCGCCGGACAGCTCATGCGGATACTGCTTAAGGCGCTTTGAGGGCTCGTTTATTCCCACAAGCTCCAAAAGCTCCTTTGCCCTTTCATAAGCCTCTTTTTTGGTTTTATTTGTGTGCAGAAGAATAACTTCCACAATTTGATTCCCTATAGTATAAACCGGGTTAAGGCTTGTCATAGGGTCCTGAAATATAATGGAAACCTCGTTTCCGCGAATTTTGCGGAACTCCTTTTCGGTCATTTTTTCAATTTCATGCCCGTTAAAGTGAACCGTACCGCCGACCAATTTACCGGGGTATGCGGTAAGCCCCATTATTGAGTAAGCCGTTACGGATTTACCCGAGCCGGACTCGCCCACTATACCGAGAACCTCGCCTTCCTCCATAGAGAAGGAAACTCCGTTAAGCGCCTTAACTTCACCTGCGGGGGTGAAGAACGAGAGTCTTTCGTCCTTTATTTCCAAAAGCTTTTCACTCAATGCTCTCATCCTCCCTTAATTTTTAAGCTTGGGGTCAAACGCGTCGCGCAGACCGTCGCCCAAAAGATTGAACGCAAGGATGGTAACACTGATGATAATCGCCGGCAAAAACAGCAGGTGCGGGTATGTGTTCATACCCTTAACCGCGTCAGTCGCCAAAGAACCCAGCGACGGCATAGGCGCCGCAACGCCGAGACCTAAAAAGCTTAAATAGCTTTCGGTAAATATAGCGGACGGAATCTGCAAGGTGGTGGTAACAATAAGAGTACCTATGCAGTTTGTAAGCAGGTGCTTTCTTATAATCCTTGAGCCGTTAGCGCCGAGCGCCCTTGCGGCGGTAACATATTCCGATTCCTTTAAAACCAAAACCTGCGAACGCGTAATACGCGCCATACCTACCCAGTAAAGCAGAACGAAAACTATGAACATTGCTATGAGGTTCGGCCCTATAAGCTGAATCCAGTTAAATCCGGCAACATTGGCAAGCTGCTCAAGTCGAGGTCTTAAAACCATTGAAAGCACAATTATAAGCAAAACATCGGGTATTGTGTAGAGAATATCGGTTATACGCATCATAATATTATCTACCCAGCCGCCCAAAAATCCGGCTATCGCACCGTAGGTAGCGCCCACAAGCAACACGAGCGCCGCGCAGATAAGACCCACCGTAACGCTGACTCTGGTGCCCATCATAAGGCGCACGGCAAAATCGCGTCCCAATTTATCGGTGCCGCAGATATGCGGGAAAACCTTTTCTCCGGCATTGATTTTTTCCTGTTCGACCTTCCCGTACTCAAACGGGGCTAAATTTTCGCTGTACTTGATCTGCTCCTCGTAGCTGTAAGGCCAAAAGGCGGGCAGAACATAGGCGAATATCATTATAAGCAAAACAAAAATAAGGCTTACCATTGCAATTTTGTTCTTGCGAAGGCGGCGCAGACCGTCCTTCCAAAAGTTTACGCTTTCGCGCATTATTACAAGACTTTCTTTTTCGTCAGGCGTGGCGGGAAGAAAATCTTCGGGGTTGAGCTGAAGACTCGGAAACTTCTTGTTCATTTTAACTTCTCGTCGCTCCTTACTTTAGGTTAATGCGCGGGTCGATTATCTTATAAAGAATATCAACTATAACGTTCGCGGTAATAATAAGCGTTGCAAGCACTATTGTAGTACCCATTATAAGGGTGTAGTCGCGCTGGTTTATGGCGCTTACAAAGTCTCTGCCGAGCCCCGGAACGGTGAATATTTTTTCAACTACGAACGAGCCCGTCATAAGGCTTGCAAGCATAGGTCCCACATAGGTTACTACCGGCAGAACCGCGTTACGGAGCGCGTGTTTGAACAGTATTTTAAAGTTTGAAAGGCCCTTTGCCTTTGCGGTTCTTATATAATCCTGCCCCATAACGTCCAAAAGGCTTGAACGCATAAGACGGGTTATATACGCCGTGGGGTAAATTGCGAGCGCGGTTACGGGCATTATATACGAAGACATTGTGTTAAGCCCGACAGTCGGCAATATATTCAGCTTACTGCCGAAGGTGTATAACAAAACGACGCTGCTTATAAAGCTTGGTATTGCTATGCCGCAGGTTGCGAAAACTATTATAATGTTATCACCGAATTTTCCCCGGTTGTATGCAGAAAGACATCCCAAAGGAATACCCACAAGCACCGCCACAGCTACCGCAAAGCCTGCAAGCCTTGCCGAAACAGGGAATTTTGAAAAGATAATATCCGACACGGTACGCCCGCGCTGACGAAGACTAAGCCCCATATCGCCCTTAACAAAGTCAGTCATATAGGTGGCGTATCTTTCAAGCAGCGGTTTATCAAGACCGTATTTAGCCTCAAGCGCCGCCTGCGCCTCCTTACTTATTGATTTTTCCGCCACAAACGGGCCGCCGGGAACAAGGTTCATAAGAAAAAACGTGAGCGTTGCAACTACAAATATGCTGAGAACTCCCATCGCAACACGCTTTATAATGTATTTACCCAACCGATTTCAACTCCCTGATTTTTTAAACATAATACCTTTTACCCGCCGCGGATTACTTTCCGCTGAGTAAAAAAAGTATACTATATAAGAAACAGTTTAGCACATTAAAGCCGAAATTGCAAGAAAAAATTACAGGCAGATAAGCTCTTTGGGGCTGTTTGTTAAATCTATGCAGCCGCTTTCGGTAACATATACCATATCCTCAATACGAACGCCGTATTTATTTTCAATGTAAATTCCCGGCTCTACCGTCATGACCGTGCCTGCTTTAAGCACTGTATCGCAGCGCATGTTGAAAAGCGGTCTTTCGTGAATTTCAATACCAACGCTGTGACCGAGCCCGTGACCGAAGCAGCCCTCATATCCGGCAGAATAAATAATATCGCGGGAAATCTTATCAACATCCCTGCACACTACGCCCGCCTTTACGGCTTTGATGCCGGCAAGCTGCGCCTTAAGTACGGTATCATATACCTTTTTCTGCTCGTCGTCAATACTGCTGAGCGCTACCGTTCTTGTCATATCCGAGCGGTAGCCGCCGACCACCGCGCCGAAATCCATTGTTATGAAGTCGCCGCGTTCAACCTTCTTATCGGTCGGCACGCCGTGCGGAAGCGACGAGTTTTTGCCCGAAACCACAATAAAATCAAAGGAGACACCCTCGCTGCCGAGCCTGCGCATATAAAACTCCATATCGAGCATAATTTCGCGCTCGGTTCTGCCCTCTTCAATGCGGGCGGTTATGTATTTAAAGGTCTCATCGGTCAGCCTTTGAGCCTCTTTCATTAAAGAAAGCTCCTTTTCGTTCTTTACCGCGCGCAAATCGCGAAGTAAAATATCAAAGCGGTCGCACTCGGGTATTTCCACCTGAACGCCCTCGGAAAGCTGACGTAAAAGACTCATTGAAACATACTCATTTTCAACATAAAGGCGCTTTATGCCGTTTTCCTCGCACAATTCCTTAATTTCCTTAAACGGTGCGGAAGACAAACGAACCTCGCAGCTGCCGACAATTTCCTTTGCCTTTTCAACATAGCGGAAATCTATAAGAAAATACGCCTTACTGTCGGTTATTAGAACATAGCCGTCGCTTGTTTCAAAGCCGGTAACATAAAATCTGTTCGGCACGCTTGCAATAAGCAGCGCGCTTCCGTTTTCAAGCTCGTTTTGCAATTTTTTAACTGTTGCGTTTCTCATTTTCAAAGCTCCTTTAAAACATTGCACAAAAATTCGTATACTCTCCCGGCAGACGACACCGAAAGGTGCTCGTTAGCGGTGTGAATATCCCACATATCGGGTCCTAACGACACCGCGTCAAACCCTGCTATCTTCTCACCCAAAAGCCCGCACTCAAGCCCTGCGTGAACGGTTTCCACGGTAGGCTTTCTGCCGTACATTTTCTCATATACCTCGGTCATTTTATTCCGCAGGCGCGAATTTTCTCTGTACTCCCACGCGGGGTAATCGCCGTGAATCTTAAGCTCTGCGCCGTAAGCCGCCGCCAATTCCCGTATTCCGTCAAGCAGGCGCTGCTTTTCGGGTTTTACACTGCTGCGCACCGACATAACGGCGTTAAAATACCCGTCAGAAATATTTGCGATACCGAGGTTCTGCGAGCTTTCCACTAAGCCCGGTATATTTTGGCTCATAGCCATAACGCCCGATTTAAAGCCCGATAAAAATTTCACCACATCGGCAGTCGATTTGTCATTTAAGCACTTATCTGCCTTTTCCGCTTTTTCGGCGGTGATTTTAAGCCCCTTATCACTGTCGAGCACATTGCTTTTTGTAAACTCGGCTAAATAATCGCTTATTTTGCTGTTTGTCGCTATTACGCACTCGCAGGCGTTGGGGATAACATTGTCCTTAAACCCGCCGCAAACGGAAACAAGACGAAATTCGCAGTTCAAGTTATCAAGCAGCCGTCCCATAAGAGTATCGGCATTAAGCCTGCCCTTGTTAATATCAATTCCCGAGTGACCGCCCAAAAGCCCCGAAACGGTAATTTTAACGCAAGGCTCTGTATTTTCACAAAGCTGTACGGGCATTTTAAAATCAGCCTTTGCGCCGCCCGCGCAGCCCACGGTCAAAACGCCTTCCTCACCCGAATCAAGGTTTATAAGCGTGCTGCCCGAAAGCGCAGATACATCAACCCCCTCGGCGCCGTACATTCCTGTTTCCTCATCGGTGGTAAAAAGCGCTTCAAGCGGCGGGTGCGCGGCGGTTTCGTCCTCCAAAACCGCCAGTATCATGGCAACAGCTATGCCGTCGTCAGCGCCTAAAGTAGTGCCGTCAGCCGAGAGCATATCGCCTGTGAGCACAAGGCGCAAGCCGTCCTTTTTAAAATCAATATCGCAGTCGGCGATTTTTTCGCACACCATATCAAGGTGCCCCTGCAAAATTACGGTCGGGTGGTTTTCGTACCCAGCGGTCGCCGCCTTTTTAATTATAACATTGTTAAGCGCGTCCTTTTTATATTCAAGACCGTGCTCCTTTGCGAAATTCACGCAAAATTCGCTTATTCCGTCGGTATTTCCCGAGCCGTGCGGAATGGCGCATATATTTTCAAAATAATGAAACACGCGCAAAGGCTCAACATTTTCAAGCATTTTTTGTCACTCCGTTTAAAATTTAATCGTCAAGGTCCTTGCCGCAGCAGCGCTTGTATTTTTTGCCGCTGCCGCAGGGGCAAAGCGCATTTTTGCTAACAACGCCCTTACCCTTTACGGTAAGCGGCTTATCGCCCGCGTTTGTTTCCTCTGCAACCTTTTCGCGCTTTACTTCCTCATTGCGGCGAACGCGAACGGTAAGCACAAGCTTTGCGGTCTGTTCGCGTATTGCGTTGGTCATAGCCTCGAACATATCGTAGCTGTCGTTGCGGTATTCCACAACCGGGTCATGCTGACCGTAGGCGCGAAGACCGATGCCCTGGCGCAGCTGATCCATAGCGTCAATATGGTCCATCCAGTTGGTATCAACGCATCTGAGCAGCATTACGCGCTCGATTTCACGCATAATATCGCTGCCGAACTCTTCTTCGCGCTGCTCATAGCGCGCATGTGCCTTTTCCTTGAGGTTTTCGGCGACCTCTTCTCTTGTTGTGTTGCCGAGTTTCTCAGGTGTAAAGTGCAAATCATCCGGCGTAGTTACCCAACCGAGGAAATATTCGCGCATACCGTTTAAATCCCAGTTATCGTGAACTGCTTCATCGGCAAGGTATATTTTTGAATATTCCTCAATTGTTTCGTCTATCATTTTCAGTACGGTATCTTTAAGGTCTTCGCCGTCAAGCACCTTGTTGCGCTGGCTGTAAATAAGCTCGCGCTGCTTGTTCATTACATCGTCGTACTGTAAAACATTCTTACGGGTTGCGAAGTTCATGCCCTCTTTCTTCTTCTGTGCGCTTTCAATCGTGCGGGAGAGCATGGAGCTTTCAAGCGGGGTATCGTCGTCAACCTTTAAGGTCTCCATCATATTGGAAATGCGTTCACCGCCGAACAGGCGCATAAGGTCGTCTTCAAGCGAAACGTAGAATCTTGTGGTACCCGGGTCGCCCTGACGACCTGCACGTCCGCGCAGCTGGTTATCGATTCGTCTTGAATCGTGGCGCTCGGTGCCTATAATGCAAAGTCCGCCCGCCTGCCTTACCCTGTCTGCCTCGGGAGCGATTTCCGCCTTGAATTTATCGTAATATTCCTTGTATTGCTCGCGAGCGGAAATTATATCCGCATCATCGGTTTCGGCAAAGCCCGTTGCCTCGGCAATCATTTCTTCGCTTAAGCCATCGTGCCTGAGCGCCGCTTTCGCAAGGTACTCTGCGTTACCGCCGAGCATAATATCGGTACCGCGACCTGCCATATTGGTAGCAATGGTAACCGCACCGGGCATACCCGCCTGGGCTATAATTTCAGCCTCTTTTTCGTGGTGCTTGGCGTTTAGCACATTGTGCTTTACGCCGCGGCGCTTTAGCATACCGGAGAGCAGCTCCGATTTTTCAATCGTAACCGTACCCACAAGCACAGGCTGCTCCTTTTCATGGCAGGCGATTATATTATCGATTACCGCGTTGAATTTAGCCTTTTCGGTTTTATAGACCACGTCGTTTTCATCTACACGCGCAATCGGCTTGTTTGTGGGTATTTCGATAACGTCCAGCTTGTATATTTCCTGGAACTCGGCTTCCTCGGTCATGGCGGTACCCGTCATACCCGAAAGCTTGTTGTAAAGGCGGAAGAAGTTCTGGAAGGTAATGGTTGCAAGGGTTTTTGACTCGCGCGCAACCTTAACGCCCTCTTTGGCCTCAATAGCCTGGTGCAGACCCTCGTTGTAACGCCTGCCGTACATAAGGCGGCCGGTAAATTCATCAACGATTATAACCTCGCCGTCCTTCACAACATAGTCAACATCGCGTTTCATAACGCCGTGTGCGCGTATTGCCTGGTTTATATGGTGGGCTATCGCTATATTTTCGGTATCGTTGAGGTTTTCTATGCCGAAATACTGCTCGGCTTTTTTAACGCCCGAGGGGGTAAGGGTAGCGGTGTGCGCCTTTTCGTCCACAACGTAATCGCCGTCATAGTTGGTTTCTTCGTCGCTCGCCTTATCGTCCATTTCCTTAACCTTTACCATTTTAAGGGTCAAGGCAAAGCGGTTTGCCTGGGTATACAGGTCGGTCGATTTATCGCTCTGACCCGATATTATAAGCGGGGTTCTCGCCTCGTCTATAAGTATTGAGTCAACCTCGTCCACGATTGCGAAGTTGTGCCCGCGCTGAACCTTTTGCTCCTTGTAAATTACCATATTATCGCGCAGGTAGTCAAACCCCAGCTCGTTATTGGTGCAGTAGGTAATGTCGGCGTTATATGCAGCTTTTTTCTCATCCTGATCCATTCCGTGAATAATAAGCCCCACGGTAAGCCCCATAAAGCGGTATAGCTTGCCCATCCACTCGGAGTCGCGCTTTGCAAGGTAATCGTTCACCGTTACAATATGCACACCCTTGCCCGAAAGAGCGTTTAGGTAAGCCGGCAGGGTTGCAACCAGTGTTTTACCTTCACCTGTTTTCATTTCAGCAATTCTGCCCTGATGCAGTATAATACCTCCTATTACCTGCACGGGGAAGTGCTTCATACCGAGCACGCGGCTTGCGGCTTCTCTGCAGGCGGCAAAAGCCTCGGGCAGAATATCGTCAAGCGTTTCGCCCGTATTAAGGCGCTCCTTAAATTCATCGGTCTTGTGCCGCAGCTCATCATCGGTGAGCTTTTGGTATTCTTCGTCCAGCGCCAAAACCTTTTCCTGCATAGGCTTTATGCGCTTAATTTCCTTTTCACTGTAATTTCCGAACAGTGCCTTTAATAAACCCATTGTTATTACCTCTTAAATAATATTTTATCGTTTTCACGGTAAAGCCCCGCAGACAGCTTTATATCGCCATTGCGGCTTATAAAAACCGCCTCGGTGCCCGCCGTGTTTTCAATTATTTCTTTTCCCTTTTCGGTGCCGAGCAACAGGCAAACGGTTGAAAGCGCGTCGCAATCCGCCGAATTTTCACCTATCACCGTAACCGCTGAAAGCTCGTTTTTAACGCCGTACCCAGTGGCAGGGTCTAACACGTGGTGGTAAATTTCCCCGTCCTTTTCAATATACCTTTCGTATATTCCCGAAGTCGCGGCGCTTTTGTTTTCAAGCGGCATATTAAGCAAAATTTCCTCGGTAAACGGCTTGCGTATGCCTATGCTAAACCTGCCCTTCGTACCGATATTGCCGCCTAAGTTTACAAGAGCTTTTTTTACGCCCTTACCTTCAAAGTAGGAAACAACCTTATCGGTAATATACCCCTTTGCAATACCGCCGAGATCGATTTTCTTCCCGTGTAAATTCGCGGTATTTCCCTTTATTTCAATGCTGTGGTAATCAACGTTTTTTAGTGCCTCGGCTATTTCGCTGCGGCTCGGTACAATTTGGTTTTTAAAATCCCACAGCTCCGATACCGGGCAGACGGTAATATCAAACTTCCCGTCGGTCAGGTTTCCGTAATAAACCGATTTTTCAAGCAGGCGCAAAGTATCGTCCGATACCGAAACAAACCCGTCGGTTTCGTTAAGCCTGTACACATCGCTGCCTTTTACCGTTCGGCTCAAGAGTCTTTCAAGCTCCTCACACACGGCGAAAGCACCGCTCAGCGTTTCGTCGTCGCAATCGGCGGAAACGGTGCAGGCGGTGTCAAGTAAAAAGCGTGTTTCGGAGTTTAAAGCCTTGTTTTCATCCTGTGAGCAGCCGCAAAGCAAGAGCAAAAGCAGCAGCATAGGAAGCGTGATATTTTTACTCATAAAAATTATTATACAATAACTTTCTTTTTTTGTAAAGATATGTTAAAATCAAATATGAAAATATTCTATGAACGCAGGTTGAAAAAATGCTGAAAAAGGGCGATTTTATTATAATTCTGTCGGTTTTGCTTTTGGCTTTGATATCATCTGTCCTTGCTTTTTCCCAAAAAAGCGGCAAAACCGTGACGGTTAAGGAAAATAACAAAACGGTATATTCGGGCTCGCTTTACGAAAATAAAACGATTAGGCTTGCCGGCAATACCGTGGAAATTAAAAACGGCAAGGTACGGGTTTCTTCTGCCGACTGCAAAAATCAGATATGCGTAAACCATAAGCCTATAAGTAAAAAGGGCGAAAGCATAATATGCTTGCCGAATAAGGTTTTAGCAGAGGTGGAGTGAAAATGGCAAAAAGAATAACACTTTACGGAATTTTTACATGCCTTGCCCTTATTTTCGGGTATATAGAAAGCCTGTTTTCGCTTTCCTTTATAGCCCCGGGCATAAAATTAGGGCTTGCAAACTGTATTTGCCTTTTGCTTATAGCAAGCGGAGACATTCGCGGCGCGCTGCTTGTAAATATTACCCGCGTAACCTTATCCGCTCTGCTTTTCTCCACACCGTTCGCCCTGCTTTTCTCGCTTTCGGCAGGGATTATTTCAACCCTTGCGGCATTTGCGCTCTCGCGCTTTAAAGCGGTAACGGCGGTAGGCTGCGGCATAGGCGGCGCCGCCGTGCATAACATCGTTCAAATAACCGTCGCAGCCCTTATTTTCGGTGGGGGAGTGGTTTATTACCTGCCCTTTATGCTTATAGCCTCGCTTTTCTGCGGCGGCTTAACAGGCGGCACGGTGCTTTACCTTTCCCGCCGCAATATCCCGGATTTATTTTTCAAGTAGCATGCTCATAATATCGGGGCCGTGCTCAACAAATTCTCCCGTTTCGGCGGTGTTTTTCTCGGTAAAGGAGGAAACGCCGTTTTCCTTTTTGCGGCTGTCGTATATCAAAAACGGCACGGGTGCAGATGAATGGGTCATTGTTTCAAGCGGGGTAGGGTGGTCGGGCATTATAAGTATGCGGTAATCGTCTCCGCAGCCGTTTAGGTAGTCGAGCATTTTTGTAAGCACTCTGCTGTCTATCATTTCAATCGCTTTTACCTTGTTTTGCGCTTCACCGCGGTGACCGCACTCGTCGGGCGCTTCAAAATGCAGGTAAACAAGGTCGGTTCCGCGCTCGAACGCATCAATTCCCGCCTGGGTCTTGCCCTCAAAATTCGTATCGATATAGCCTGTTGCGCCCTCAACCTCGGGGGTCTC
>URNB01000021.1 GCA_900549055.1 uncultured Oscillospiraceae bacterium | reverse complement strand
AGCGGCGCGGCGCCCGACCGAGCAATACTGTTGTATTGTGAGCGGAGGGCAACAATGCCGATAACTGCGCCGTTTCTTCAAAAAAGTATTGTACCCTGATTGTATTGTCTAACGACTGTCAAGTATGCGTTTCAGCCCGAACGCATAATGGCTCTTTTTTGGAATTTGAGATAAAATCTTCTCAAGCCAAAGAAAGGGAACAATAGAATGAGTGCAGAAGAACGAACCGTAAGAGTTATTAAAGCAGATAAATCTTCCGAAAACAGCACGCTGCGTGTTGCGGCATACTGCCGCGTCAGCACAAGCGAAGAAGATCAGTTGAATTCCTTTATCACCCAAATGCACTATTATCACGATTTTATCAGCCAATCGGATAATATGGTTTTGGTAGATATTTACGCAGACGAAGGAATTACCGGCACTTCTGTTGAAAAGCGGAATGAATTTAAAAGAATGTTAAACGATTGTCGTCTCGGAAAAATCGACCGCATTTATATTAAAAGCGTATCGCGCTTTGCGAGAAATGCGTTGGAGTGTATTGAGAGTATACGTCTTTTAAGAGAATACGGCGTATCGGTATTTTTTGAAAACGACCGTATAGACACCTTAACTCTTAATTCCGAGCTTATTCTGTATGTTAAAAGCGCCTTTGCTCAGTCCGAAGCATTGGCGACTTCAAAACGTGTTTCAACCGCAAACAGAATGAGGCTTGAAATAGGAGAATACAGCATATGCAGCGCGCCCTACGGGTTCAGAGCCAAAAATAACGAGTTATTTACAGTCCCCGAAGAAGCGGCGATCGTGCGTGAGGTTTACGGTATGTACCTGTCCGGTATGGGTTTATTAAAAATAGCCCAAGCTCTAAACCGTAAATACGGCACCGAAAAGCGTTTTTGGAAAGCAAACAGCATACCGTATATTCTTTCAAACGAAAAGTATGCAGGCGACGCACTTTTTCAAAAAAACTTTACACCGCCCGTTTTGCCGCTTATGAAGAGAAAGAATAAAGGTGAACTGCCGAAGTACTATGTTCAGAACACCCACGAGGCTATAATAGACAAAGAAACCTTTAACCTTGTGCAGGAAAAGCTAAAAGAAAATACCGAAAGAAACGCAAAATACAAAAGTCGAAATAACACATTTGCCGGAAAGCTGTATTGCGCATATTGCAGCCGTTCGTTTAAAATAAAATATATAAACGGCGAAAGCTATTATGCCTGCTCAAAAAACAAAGTGTCCGAAGAAAAATGCCTTTCACATTCCATGTCCGAGGAAGTGATTGGCAGAACCTTTATACGCTTTTACAACAAGCTGCGCCAAAATGAGAACGTTCTGTTTAAAGACATTGCCGCAAAGCTTACCGAAGCGAGAAGAATAATAACCTGCTCCGATTCGTTAATATCCGAAATAGACAAGGAAATATCCGTTTTGTCCGAAAAACTGGATTTATATATTTCCCTGCAAAAAGAAAGCTGTATGGACGCCGTAACCTTTTCGGAGCAATGCTCAAAGCTTGAAAGCTCGCTTTTAAAGCTGAAATCCCGCCGTAAAAAGGTTCTTGCGGAAGACGGTGACGAAAAGTGTATAGACGAGCTGCGAAAACTTATACGCTTTCTTGAAGCCGAACCGAAAGCAATAATAGTTTTCAGCCGTCCGCTGTTTGACGAGTTAATATACAAAGCGTATATTGAGGATGAGTATGTAACCTTTTGCCTCAAATGCGGTTTAGCCTTTAAGGAGCGGATAGCATGGAACTGAGAATGATTTTATTCGGTTACGAAAAAAGAAGATTTAAGCCTTTTGTAAATCAGGCGGAAGCGAAAACGGTTAAAAGAATATTCAATGAATACCTGTCCGGCAAAAGTCTGTCGGCAATCGCTGACGGTTTGACAAAAGAACAGGTCGTATATTTTAAAGATAAAACCGTATGGACGAAAAACGCCGTAAAAAGAATACTTGAAAACCCGCATTATGCAGGTGACAGCGAATATCCCGCAATCATATCTGCCGAAGCTTTTGAGAAAGCCCAAGATATGCGTATAAAAAAGCACGGCGGAGCGCGTGAAAAGGACAATGATATAATACGCTATTTTAAGTATCATACCGTTTGCGCCGCCTGCGGGGACAGAATAACCCGTATAAGAAACTACGGCAAGGAAACAAAATGCATACCGAGAAAACATATATTCCAAGCCCCGATACCGAGCGTTCGGAAAGACTTTTTAGCGCGCTTTTATTACGCGACGGTTTACAATTTGACGAAGCAAAGAAAGCTGTTTTCAATTTAGCTGCCGAAAGATACAATTGCTGCGTGACAGATAACGGCGGAGCGCTGACCGACGCTTTAAAAGAATACCTTGCCGCACTTGAGCCTATGACCGGAATAGATACAGATATTTTAAAAACGGTAATATCTCGGTTTCTTATAGATGAAAACGGTATCTTTTACGCCGAATTTGTAAACGGGGCGGTAATAAGCAACGAAAGCGAGGAAATCTGCAATGCAAACGGCAACGGCTGAACGCAGAAAGATTGTAACCAAAATACCCGCCGACCCTGCCAAGGCCGCACGGTTTGACCCGAACAGACCTCTCAGAGTAGCCGCATATTGCAGGGTATCCACCGACCTTGACGATCAGTTAAACAGCTATGAGACTCAAAAGGCGTACTATACGGAATATATACGGAAAAATCCCAAATGGCGCTTTGCGGGAATTTATGCCGACGAGGGTATAAGCGGAACTCAGGTAAAAAAGCGCGAAAGCTTTCTGCGTATGATAAGCGACTGTGAAAACGGTAAGATAGATCTTATACTTATAAAATCCGTATCAAGATATGCAAGAAACATTGTCGACTGTATTTCATATATCCGCATTTTAAAGTCGCTCGGTATAGCGATATATTTTGAGGAGCAGAACATTAACACACTTACAGAGGACAGCGAAACATATATAGGCATATACGGAGTATTGGCGCAGGCGGAAAGCGAGAACATAAGCGCCAACATTAAATGGGGCATACGCAAACGTATGGAAAGCGGCAGCTACAACTGCAACTTCAATTTACTCGGCTACCGCAGGGATAAGGTTACAAAGGAAATAATTATTATTCCGGAAGAGGCTGAAGCGGTAAGGAAAATATATTCGCTTTACATACAAGGGAATACTCTTGAGCAAATAAAAGAATATCTTGAAAACAGGCAAATTAAAACCTCGCGCGGAAAATATGAATGGTCAAAAGCCGGAATAAAGGCTATTCTTACTAACGAAAAATATGTCGGGGATATACTGTACCAAAAGTCCTTTCACCCAAATCTTATAAGCAAGAAAGTAATACGAAACTGCGGCGAAATGGACCGCTATATGGTATCCAACAATCACCCCGCAATAATCGACCGTGAAACTGCCTGGCTTGCCAAAAAGGAAATGTCCAAAAGAAGCTCAAAGAGACGTTCTTCCGAAAACTGTATAACCGAGCTTGGAAAATACAGCGGCAAATACGCATTAAGCGAGCTGTTATTCTGCGGAGTATGCGGCAGCCCGTTCAGACGGAAAACATGGACAAGAAACGGCGTTAAAAAGATATACTGGCGCTGTCTTTATCATATGGAAAAAGGCAACGACGCCTGCCCGCAGTCAAAAGGAATTGAAGAACACATATTACACGCTGCTATATGCCGCGGGCTTACAAAAAGCATTCCGAGCGAAAATGACGTGCGAAACACGGTTAAAACATTACTTGCCTATTCCCTGTCGGACAATCGGCTGCTGCTTGAATACCAGTCGCTTGAAAATATGATAAACGAGCTTAAAGCCAAGGCGGAAACTGCCGAAAAGATATGCCTTGCAACCGGCGGAAATAAGGGTCTTTATATTGAAGAAATAAAGAAGTGCTATGCCTCGATTGCCGATGTCAGAAACCAAATGACCGAGCTCAAAGCACAAATTGACAAAAGCCCGGAATACAAAACCGAGCTTGAAAAAATCAATGCCTGTATTTCCGATGAAGAAATAGGGTTTACGGAATATAACGATGAAATCATACGGTATTTGGTGAGCAGTATCACGGTTACAGAGGATATGAAAATAGTAATAACCCTCAAAGGCGGCGTGAAAATTACAGAGCCTATTTATGCTTAAAAAGGCATAAATACTTTCTAAAAATGCTTGCAAAAGCTGCCCTTTTGCGCTATAATAATTACAGTGATAAGAAAAGGGTAATTATCTGCGTTTAAAAAGGAATTTTAAATGTTTGCTTTTCTGTAAAATCGACACATAGATCCTCATTCATCAGAATGGGGATCTTTATTTTTTACCTCTTGCCGCTTAACTATTGTATTTAAATAAAACTGTCAGTTGTTTTACGCCGTGCTTTCAAGATTATACAGCATTTCCCCATTTATTATATCGCACGGCAGATCAAGTATAGAGCTTGTGTGTTCGGCGTTAACGGCATTTAAAATAACCGAATAGAGATAGCCCTGCGGGTTTTGCACAGTACCCTCGTTATACCGCAATACCTCTACCGCGTCTATAAGCGTATCGCGGTCAACACGCCTTAAAAGGCGGCGTATTTCCGTTTGCGGCAGTACTGCGCCCGATAGCTTTATGCTCTGCTTGTAGTAAAGCACTCTTACTGCGTCCTCCAGCATCTGCGCGGTCTTCTTTTCAAAATCCTCCAATTCGCATTTTTGTAAGATTTCGGTCAGCTCCGCCGCCTCTTTTGATTGATTTGATTGATTGATTTCTTCATAAACACTTGATTTATTTTTATTATATATATTTATATTTAATTGCGTTGGATTTTCCAATGTAGGTTTTGCCTGCGCAGGTTTATCCAATGTTGGATTTTCCAATATAGGCTTTTCGGATACAGGTTTTTCCGACACGGGCTGCTCCCTTATTATGTATTCCGTGCCGCGCAGTCTGCCTTGCTCATCGCGCGTTCGGGTGCGGGTTATATATCCCTCGTTTTCAAGCTCTGTTACAGCCCTTCTTACGGAATCAACGCTTTCGAGGCTGATGTATGCCAGCCCCCGCAGGGTATAATCCCAGTCATCGGGCAGCGACAGTATTAAGGATAACAGCCCTTTGCTTTTAATGACAACGCGCGGTTTTTTAAATGATGGTTCGACATTACCGTATAATCACCGGTTCGCTCTACTCTGAATACCGACATTTTTAATTTTCTCTCCTTTAATGTACGAAATCTTTTGTATTCGGAAGCCTTTAAGCTTCCCTGCGGCAATTATATCCGATTTATTTTCCGCCATTCGCCGACATATTTATAATCGTGACTGTATTTACTTTCTTTGGGCTTGTACAAATTTGCACATCTAATGTATTTAAGTGCGATATTCTGGAAAACGGATGGCTCTTCGCCCGAGATATTGCCGTTTTAATCAACAAAATCTGACGGTAAACAGATCCGTTTCGGGAGCACCGTCTTCAAGAGCAGCAGAAGTAATTACATTGATTTTCATGCGCACCGCATTTTTGTTTTGCTTTTTTCGGCAGGATGTGATAAAATAGTATTATGTGTGTGTCGGCATATTAATTGTCGCTAATAAAAACATAAGAGGAGATGAACGCTGCAAAAACGCTACGCTTAATAATCTCAAGATAAAAAAGGGGAATTGATTTATGAAAAACAGCGATGTAACTAAAGACGCCTCGTTTTGGGACAAAAGGTTCCGTTATACCGAAATGGGGTCGTCACTCAAAACGGAGGTAGTCGCGGGACTTACCACCTTCCTTGCAATGGCGTATATTCTTATTGTAAACTCGGGAATGTTTGCAAGCCTCGGCTCTGTATCCTTTGACGCCATGTATGTCACAACGGCGCTTTCGGCAATTATCGGAACAGTGCTTATCGGTCTTTTGTCAAATCTGCCGCTCGCGCAGGCACCCGGAATGGGACTCAACGCCTTTTTTGTATACACGGTTTGCATGACACTCGGTTTTTCCTACGCAAACGCACTTGTTTTCGTGCTGCTTGACGGAATCATCTTCGTGCTGCTTACCGCCACGGGTCTTCGCAAGATTATTTTCGATGCTATTCCGCATGTTGTAAAGGCTGCCATACCCGCAGGTATCGGTTTATTCATTGCCTTTTTGGGACTGCAGGACGCAAAGCTGGTTATCCCGAGCGAATCGACAGGCGTTACGCTGGCGTCCTTTAATCTTCTCGGAGGAGCCGGATGGGGCGCGGTCATGCCGCTTATAGTTGCGGTGTTCTCCCTCCTGCTTATAGCCGTACTGTCACACAAAAAGGTTAAGGGCTCTATTCTTTGGGGAATACTCGGCGGAACGGGACTGTATTATATCCTAGGCTTCACCGTAAAGGATTTTTACAAGGGCTTTGCGGAAACCCTCTCCTTTAATCCGTTTAAGCCATTTTCAGCCTTTGCCTCGGAAGCGTTCGGCAAGGTATTTACCGAGGGCTTTGACTTCTCGGCATATTTAAGCGCCGACGGTCATTCGGTAGGCGGACTTGTTATTCTGTTTATAACCACCGCCCTGGCGTTCTGCATGGTTGATATGTTCGATACGCTCGGAACTCTGTACGGTGCCTGCCGCGGCGGAAATCTGCTTGTTAAAAACGATAAGGGCGAGCTTGAGGTTCCAAATATGGACAGGGCAATGATGGCAGATGCCGTTGCTACCTGTACCGGCTCTGTGCTCGGAACCTCCACTGTTACCACCTTTGTGGAATCCTCTGCAGGCGTTGCCGCAGGCGGCAAAACGGGCGTCACCTCCCTTGTGACCGCCGCTGCCTTTGCGGTTGCACTTTTCTTCGCTCCGATTGCAAAGCTTATACCGCCCTATGCCTACGGTGCAGCGCTTATTTATGTCGGCGTGCTTATGATAGGCAGCGTTAAGGATATCGACTGGAAGGATGTCTCGGTTTCCGTGCCCGCATTCCTCACCATCGCTATGATGCCGTTCACATATAATATATCCTACGGTATAGCCTTCGGACTGTTCTCATATGTAATAATCAAAGCATTCTGCGGCGAAATAAAGCAGATAAAAATCGGCACATGGGTCGTAACCGCCCTGTTTATCGCAATGTTCTTCCTTACACATTAAGGAAACTGCCGATAGCTCTATTCTGAAAAAAGCTGCGTCTCTCCCCTTTTCGGCCGGGATGCAGTTTTTATTTTCGGTTTTTGCTCTTCGTAATTCTTATATGCCGAAAAGAAAAGGGACAGTTTTGATTATATGTCGGTGGATGAAATAAAAGAAACCTACAATATTGAATTTGTTTCTCGCGATTTTAAAGAGCCTATTTCAAATGAGTTTTAAAAGTCACAAATCAAGGAGAGCTTTATATGGATGAAAACATCACAAATGTAAATAATGAAGAAAGTAAACCGGCTATTTACACAACAAGCGTTTTAATGAGCCGTGATTTATACTATGATTTTTCTACGGTGGGTTATAACCGAATGAAAAAATCACTTATATTCTTTTTCCCGTTTACTGTTTTGGAAATTGCGGTAAATATATTGGCTAAAAATTTTGATACAGTAGCTTTATCCGTAATCATATCACTCATTTTCTTTTTGTTGTATCATGGAATAAATAAATCAACAAAAATCGATTACGAAAGAACTTTAATATCGGCGGGCAAGGAAATAAGTACAAGCTATGAGCTTTTTGAAGACAGGGTTGTTACTGATTCGGAAGGCGTTAAAAGAGAGTATTTTTATTATCAAATTACAAAATTTTTTGAAACCAAGAATTTCTTACTCCTGCATTTACAACATAACCTATATATTACAATAAATAAAAATAACCTCAATGCAAATGTTGATGAGGTTAAAAACTTTATAATACAAAAATGCCCTCTTGTTAAGAAGAAAAAATTTATTAATTGCTCTAATGATAAAAAATGGACTTTGCGGCTTTTGATTTTACTTGTTGTTTTTTCTGTAATAGGAACTATAATCAGCTTAATATTCAAATTCAACGCTATTTTTTAATAACAGATATAATATTGAAATAGATTATACACAAGCGGAATTGGTTTCGCTTGGTCTTTCGGTTGCTTCCGGACAGACCGATTATAGTGATATTTTTAATTGGATAAACAACCACAAAATATAAAGAAGAAACGACTTGCCGCAAAGCAAATGCTCTGCAAGCAAGTCGTTTTCCGTGATAAATAATTATCTCTTTGAGAACTGCGGTGCACGGCGAGCGCCCTTGAGACCATATTTCTTTCTTTCCTTCATACGCGGATCGCGTGTGAGGAAGCCTGCCTTCTTAAGCTCGGCGCGAAGCTCTGCGTCGGACTGAAGAAGCGCACGGGAAATACCGTGGCGGATAGCGCCTGCCTGACCGGTAACGCCGCCGCCTGCAACGCGGCAGACAACATCATACTTATCGGCAGTGCCGGTGAGAACGAGAGGCTGACGAACGATGAGCTTGAGTGTTTCAAGACCGAAGTAATCGTCAATATCTCTGTCGTTAACGGTAACCTTTCCGGTACCTGCATAAAGACGAACACGGGCAACAGAACTTTTTCTTCTGCCTGTTCCGTAGAAATAAGGCTTTGCTTCAAACATTGTTTCTGTCTCCCTTCTTAAAATTCAAGCTTTTCGGGCTTCTGGGCAACCTGAGCGTACTCGGTGCCGCTGTAAATGTGAAGTCTGGTAAGAGCTTTGCGGCCGATCGTAGTATCCGGCACCATACCCTTAACGGCAAGCTCCATAGCGAGCTCGGGGCGGGTCTTCATAAGAGAGGAATACTTAACCTCTTTAAGACCGCCGATATAGCCGGTGTGACGGCGATAGAACTTCTTTTCAAGCTTTTTACCTGTTAAAACCGCCTTATCAGCGTTGATAACGACAACATGGTCGCCGCAATCGACATGGGGAGTAAACTCCGGCTTTAACTTTCCGCGAAGGATATCCGCAACCTTGGTGGCGGTACGGCCGAGCGGTCTGTCAGCAGCGTCGATTATATACCATTTACGCTGAATTTCAGCAGGTTTTGCCATAAATGTAGACATAATTCAAAACCTCCAAAAAATCTTTCGTTATTTAAACAGCTCAATTATAATACCACACTCGGGATATAAAGTCAACACCGAATTTTCAAAATTTTAATTTAAAGTTCGCAATCTCTGCTTTTCTTTAAAATGCTCCGTTTTTCTCCCGTTTCCTCATTTGTCATTTTTAAAATTATTTAAGATTAAATGCCTTTTTAACCTGCGGCAGACGGAAAATGATTGCTGCGGCAATAAGGGTTATTACAAGCTCGGGAAGCATATAAGAGCCGTTGTAGGCTGCCGAATACAGCCAAACATTGTTGAATTTATCCGCCCATTTCTCCGGGATACCGAAAAGAATAGCTCCCGAAAACAGGTGTGAAATAAAGCGCAGCACGAACACAAGCGAAATGCCGGCAAGCATTCCCGCATAGCCCTTTTTCGCAAACGCGCCCGCAAAGCCCAAAACGGTAAAGGCGATTATGTAATCAAGGAAAATAGTGCCTACAAGATATGCCGGTGTGAGTCCCCAGCCGAGCAGACCGTCCATCACTATTCCGAAGAACAGCTGAATCAGCGAATAAACGAATGAAGAACCTACGCCCCATTTAAGACCTAAGGAAATAGATATAACCACAATCGGCAGCATGCTCAAAAGGGTTACCGCGCCGCCGAGGGGCAGCTCGTAAAGCTTTATAAGGCTTAAGGCGGACGCCAGCGCTACCATAACGGCGCTGAAGGTCAGTTTGTAGACGGGTTTGTTTTTTGTTTCCATTTTTTCAACACTCCTTTTATATATCGCAATTACCCGCGAAAAAAAGCCGCAGGCAAAGACCTGCGGCAATACTGTTGGCGTATTTCCCTACGACGGCATTATCCGTATCAGGTCATAGGTCGAAGTCATAGCAAAAAGCGGACTTCCTCTCAGCCTGAGTTTCATCAAGCTCCCTAAATTGCACTGCTATTATAGCATTCACGGAACGGTTTGTCAAGCATCTGTTAAAATCGCCTGCCGAAGCAACTCCTTCGGCAGGCGGTTCTTTGTATAAAATTCAGTTTCATCGTGCAAGGGGGTGAAATTTCGCATAAGCCGCAGTGTACTTGCTTTTCACAAACCGCGCGTACACCTGTGTGGAGGATATATCCGCATGCCCGAGCATTTCCTTAATATCCTTAAGCGGCGCGCCGTTTTCAAGCAAATGCGCCGCGAACGAATGACGCAGCGTGTGCGGCGTTATATCCTTTTTGATTCCCGCCTTTTCGGAATAATGCTTTATAATCTTCCAAAAGCCCTGGCGCGACATTGCACCGCCGTTCATATTGGTAAACAGCCTGTCCTCGTTTTTATCGGTAACTATAACGGGTCGGACATTCACAAGATAATCCGCAACCGCCTTTACCGCCGCGGGATACATGGGCACAATGCGTTCCTTTTCGCCCGAATGCATATGTAAAATACCTATCTGCAAATTAACATCCGATACGGTAAGCTCCGTAAGCTCTGATACCCTTATACCGGTAGCGTAAAGCAGCTCGAGCATCGCCTTATCCCGAACGCTCTTGTAATCGTCCCCGTCGGGCTGGGAAAGCAGCAGTATTATCTCGTTTGAATCAAGAATTCCCGGCAGCTTTTTTTCAGCTTTTTTAAGCTTAATTCCGTTTACGGGGTTTTCCTCTATAATATTTTTTGAAATTAAAAAACGGTAGTAGCAGCGAACCGATGCTACGGTGCGGCTGACAGTCGCGTCCGACTTGCCCTTGCCCGACAAATATTCAACATATTTTTTTATGAGCGCGGAATCCGCCGTTTCGGTATCCCTGCCGTTTGAAGTGCAATATTCGGAATACTGATGTATGTCCCGCATATACGATTCAACCGTATTCGGCGACGCCATTTTAACGCTTACCAGGTATTCCCTGAAAGCGCTGCACAGATCAGCCATATTGCACCTCCTTAAAAAATTAACATCCCTTACAAAGCAAGGCTTGCCCCGAACGTGCAGGACATAACCGCGTCAATAACCGCCGACAGCAATGTCAGCAGACATATAAATATGTATTTACTGCAGTAGCTGCGGAAATCCGCCGAAAGATTGACCGGCGGCGCAGACGGAAGCGTCAGCCTTGCCATTCCGAGAGAAAAACCGACCGACTCCCTCGCCGCCAATAAAAGCGAAACCGCAAAAATTATTTCCGCGGGAATTATCAGCACGGCGTTAAAGGCTATTCCCTTAACCGAATACTGCGAGTAAAGCAGCGCCGACACGCTGCCGTAAAGCACGCAGCGGACTGCCGCCGCAATCGGCACCAAAACAACACCCAAAACCGACGTGCCCGCAGCAAACACCGCAAGCAAAACAAGCGCAGACCCCGCAAAGGAATTCAAAGTGACAGATAAAAAAGAAGCGTCACTGCGCTCCGCAACAAACCGTTCAAGATAATCCGCCGAATAATCCGACAATCCGACTATCCTTTCCCCGGCAAAGGTTCCCACCGCTATACCGGCGATAAACAGCAGCACCAACAGCACCAGCACATTGTTTTTAATAATAAATTCGGAAAGCCTGATTCTTTTAAGGCTTAAAACAGTTCCTTTTTTCATACTCATCCCTCCGGCTTCTATGAAATAATATGCCGGATTCGGACAAGATATGCCGAAAAATAAATAAAGCCATATTTAGGTATTTAATATTCCTCAACCGCTAAATATGGGTTTTGTTCGGTTTTATGTAAACTGAATTTCCGTTTTCGGAACCAAGGGTATAACGATACCGCAAATCGGTATATACTGCGCTTACGCTCAACAATATAGTTATACAACATTTTTATAATTATGTCAACCGCCAATTTTACATACATTAAATCTTATGTTAACTCTTTATGTAAACCACACAACATGTATGCCGTGTTCTGTTATGTAAACTCAATTTGTTGTAATTGGGGCTTTAAATTTTTTTGAAAATATGTTATACTTAATTCAGGAAAAAATATAAACGCCGCAAGACTTGTGCGGCACGGGTGGGGTTTGATTATGAAAAAGACAGTAATTGTTACCGGCTCTTCAAAGGGCATAGGCGCGGCAACGGCAATTCTCTTTGCGCAAAGCGGTTGGAATGTGGTTATAAATTATAACGAATCCTTTGAATCGGCAAATCTGCTTTGCCGCTCGCTTGTAAGCAACGGCTACTCGGCGATCATTCAAAAGGCGAATGTCGCAAACAAGCTCGAGGTTGATATAATGGTCAAGGAAGCGCTTTACAAATTCGGCAGCATAGATGTGCTTGTGAACAATGCGGGAGTTGCGTATCAGGGGCTTATAACCGATACCGATGAGATCGATTTCGACCGAATAATAGATGTGGATTTAAAGGGTGTTTTCAACTGCTGTAAGGCGGTAACTCCGGTTATGGTAAATCAAAAATCGGGCTGCATTGTGAACATCTCATCCATGTGGGGTCAGGTCGGAGCTTCCTGCGAGGTGGCGTATTCCGCGGCAAAGGCGGGTGTTATAGGCTTGACAAAAGCGCTTGCCAAAGAGCTTGCTCCGAGCGGCATCACGGTCAACTGCATTGCTCCGGGGCTTATCGAAACCGGAATGAATTCCAATCTTACAATAGAGGAGCTTAACGATTTCGTTGAGGGCATTCCGCTCGGCCGCATGGGCAGTGCCGACGAGATAGCCGCCGCCGTGCGCTTCCTCTCCTCCCCTGCTGCCGAATACATAACCGGTCAGGTTCTCGGAATTAACGGAGGGTATGTAATTTAGACATTAGACATTAGATTTTAGATGTTAGAGTACAAAAGCAGCAGCCACAGTATCGTGACCGCTGCTTTTAAGTTTAACTTTCCTTCGACCGCCCGACAATCGGCGGAGCCTTTGGTCTGTACAAACCGTTGCGCCTCCCCGGTGTTTGGGTGCGGGTGTCCGGTGGACACCTCTGCAAAGCAGAAGCACCGACCGAGGCGGCAGCCGAGACGGTGACATGCGCAGCTATGACGGAGGGGTTGTTGCAGACTTAAAATAATCAGAAAGCTAAGTTATGTATTAAAACTATTTTTTATCTCTAAACTCTAATTTATAAATAAGCTTTAATCCCCAACAATCCCTCACCTGCTCCGCAGGAGCCGCTGACGGCGGCGGTCTCCCCTGTCACTTCGTGACATCTCATCACACCGTGAGAAATTCACCCTAAACACCGGGAGCCTTTGGTCTGTACAGAAGCTATGATTTTGCATATCTGATATCTACCGTCTGAAATCTAACGTTATTTTCCCTCACGCAGCTTATTTATCTTATCCCGCAGATACGCCGCGTGCTCAAACTCAAGAATCTTCGCTGCCTGCTTCATTTCGGCGGTCAGGCGCTTGATTTCCGTCTCTTTTTCGATTCGCGACATTTTGGATATCGGCTTTTCGTCTTTGACCTTCTGCCCTATCTCTATTATATCGCGCACATCCTTAATGACGGTCTTCGGCGTGATGCCATGCTCTGTGTTATAGCGGCTCTGAATATCGCGGCGGCGCTCTGTTTCGCTGATAGCCCGCTCCATAGAGTCGGTCACGGTATCGGCGTACATAATGACCTCGCCCTCTGCGTTTCGGGCGGCTCTGCCTATCGTTTGCACAAGTGATGTTTCACTGCGCAGAAAGCCCTCCTTGTCCGCGTCGAGTATCGCGACTAAGGAGACCTCGGGAATATCAAGTCCCTCGCGCAAAAGGTTAATGCCAACGAGCACATCGAATTCACCGAGGCGCAGATCGCGGATTATTTCCATGCGCTCCATCGTATCGATATCGTAATGCATATACCTCACCTTTGTGCCGAGGTCGTTCAGATACTCGGTCAGATCCTCCGCCATCTTCTTTGTAAGGGTGGTTATAAGCACGCGCTGCTTTTTGGCGGTGCGTATATTTATTTCGGAAACCAGATCGTCAATCTGCCCGTCTGTCGGGCGGACGGAAATTTTCGGATCAAGCAGCCCCGTAGGTCTTATTACCTGCTCGGCAATCTGCGCCGCGTGGTCCTTTTCAAACTGACCGGGCGTTGCCGATACGAATATTGCCCGGTTCACATGGGAATAGAATTCCTCAAAATTAAGCGGGCGGTTATCAAAGGCAGACGGCAGACGGAAGCCGTACTGCACAAGATTTTCCTTTCGAGCCCTGTCGCCGCCGTACATTCCGCGCACCTGCGGCAGCGTTACATGCGATTCATCCACAAAAAGCAAATAATCGTCGGGGAAATAATCGAGCAGGGTCGAGGGCACACTTCCGGGCGCTCTGCGCGAGAGAACTCTCGAATAGTTTTCAACACCCTTGCAGGTGCCTATCTCCCTTAACATTTCAATGTCGTATTCTGTTCTCTGGCGTATTCTCTGCGCTTCAATCAGCTGCCCGTTTTCGTTGAAAAACCTTACGCGCTCCTCCATTTCCTCATCGATTTCCTTAAGTGCGTCTTCAAGCTTTTCATGCGGTACGATATAATGCGAAGCGGGATATATCGCCGCATGCGAAAGCAGCGCCTTGACTTCGCCGGTCACGGTGTTTATCTCGCTTATCCTGTCAATCTCGTCACCGAAAAATTCAACCCGAACGGCATTTTCCTGCGAATTGGCGGGAAATATCTCCACCGTGTCGCCCCGTACCCTGAATTTATTGCGGATAAAATTAATATCGTTCCGCTCGTACTGCAGATCCACCAGCTTGCGCAAAAGCTCATCGCGGCTTTTCTCCATTCCAGTGCGGAGGGATATCACCATGTTTTTATAATCGATAGGGTTTCCCAATGAGTAAATGCATGAAACGCTCGCCACAATTATAACATCCCTGCGCTCCGACAGCGCACAGGTCGCCGAATGGCGCAGCTTGTCTATTTCATCGTTTATGGCGGAATCCTTTTCAATATAGGTGTCGCTTCCCGGGATATACGCCTCGGGCTGATAATAGTCATAATATGAGACAAAATACTCCACCGCGTTTTCAGGGAAAAATTCGCGGAACTCCGAGCACAGCTGTGCGGCAAGAGTTTTGTTGTGGGCTAAAACAAGCGTAGGACGATTAACATTTGCGATAATATTCGCCATTGTGAAGGTCTTTCCCGAACCGGTGACGCCCAGCAAAACCTGCTCTTTTAAGCCGTTTTCAACGCCTTTTGTAAGCTTTTCTATCGCTTCCGGCTGATCTCCGGTAGGTTGAAATTTGGAATGTAAAATGAATTTATCCGGCACTTTAATCACCTGTTTTTACTGTATATTACCGATTATAGCATAAAACGCTTATCAAGTAAACAGTCTTATATTGACAAAATCCCTCATGCGTTATAAAATAATAGCCGGAGTGGTTTAATATGAAGTTTCAGTTCAATATTGATTTAACCGATAAGGATTATACCGACTTTAATGTTTTTTGTGCGGCGGCGTCGGTCGGCTTTTCGGCGGAATCGATAATTTCATGAACTTTATTACTTATAATACCGCAGCTGTTAGTGGCCAACTCGGTGCAGGCTTATCTGCTGCCCGCAATCTGCTTTGGCTCAGATATAAAATATAACAGCTTTAAGGAATTTATAAAAACAAATGTGCCGCAGTTGATACATATAAATAAGGGTGAAAAAATGAAAAGCTACACAACAAAATCCCCCGAAGAAACCGAAAGCATAGGCTTTAAGCTGGCGCAAACCCTGCGCGGCGGCGAGGTTATAGCCTTTCGCGGGGGTCTCGGAATGGGCAAGACCTGCTTTACGCGGGGGCTTGCGCGCGGGCTCGGCTTTACGGGCACGGTCACGTCCCCTACCTTTGCGCTTATAAACGAATATATCGGCGGCAGACTGCCGCTTTACCATTTTGATATGTACCGAATATCAAGCTGGGACGACCTTTATTCCACCGGCTTTTTTGAGTACGCAGAGCAAGGCGGGGTAATAGCGGCGGAGTGGAGCGAAAACATTGAAAACGCACTGCCCGCAGGCACTGTAACCGTCAGCTTTGAGCAAACGGGCGAAAACGAACGCGTGATAAATATTGACGGCGCGCGTGATCTTGATTTAACGGAGACTGAAACACAATGAAAATACTTTCTCTTGAATGTACGGCGGGCCCTGCGTCCGCCGCAATAACCGAGGACGGGCGCGTTATAGCCTCGGCTTTTGTAAATGTAAAGCTTACCCACTCGCAAACCCTTTTGCCTATGGCAGAGGGGCTTTTTGCCGCGGCAAGGCTTGGGCTTTCCGATATTGACGGAATAGCCGTAACCGCAGGTCCCGGCTCGTTTACCGGGGTGCGCATAGGCATAAGCGCCGCAAAGGGGCTTGCCGCCGCTCGGAATTTGCCCTGCGCGGGGGTATCTACCCTATTATCACTCGCCTTTAACTACCGCGATACCGATTGCATTGTCTGCGCGGTTATGGACGCACGCTGCAGCCAGGTATACAATGCGATTTTTGAAATTTCCGGCGGCAAAATTACCCGCCTGTGCGAGGACAGAGCGGTTTTGTGCGAAGAACTTGCGGAAAATTTAAAAAAAGTATCGCAAAACGGAGAAAAACGTGTTATAATAGTCGGTGACGGCACAGACGTGTTCTTCCCCTTTGCCGAAAATATACCGGGCGTTTGCAAATCGTCGCCCGAGCGCAGATATCAGAATGCGGTATCCGCTTCCCTTGCGGCGGAGGATATATTCAAAAACAATTTATCCGTAACGCCTGACAAGCTGCTGCCCGTATATTTAAGGCTTCCGCAGGCGGAACGCGAGCTTAAAAAGAAAAAAGAGGTGAGCTTATGAAAATAGCGGTAGGCTGCGATCACGGCGGATTGGAGCATAAAAACGCAATAGCGGAGCATTTAAAATCCGAGGGCTTTGAGGTTGAAGATTTCGGCATATATGAAAATAAGTCGGTCGATTACCCCGAAATAGCGCTCAAGGTGGCAAACAGCATTAAAAACGGCGAAAACGAGCTGGGAATACTGGTTTGCGGAACCGGAATCGGAATGTCGCTTGCGGCAAATAAGGTAAACGGCATACGCGCCGCTGCCTGCAGCGAGCATTTTTCCGCAAAATATACCCGTCTTCACAACAATTCCAATATTTTATGCCTCGGAGGCAGAGTAATAGGAATCGGCACTGCGCTTGAGCTGTGCGATATTTTCGTCAATACCGAATTTGAGGGCGGACGCCACCAAAGACGCATTGATATGATAACCGAAATTGAAAAATCAAATTCTTAAAGGAGCAGCAAAAATGAAAGATAATGTATTTATTATGGATCATCCGCTTATTCAGCATAAGCTTTCCATCCTCCGCGACGAAAAAACAGGCTCAAAGCAGTTCCGCGAGCTTGTAAGCGAGATTGCAATGCTTATGTGCTATGAATCCACAAGAGACCTTCCGCTCACCGAGGTTGAGATAAAGACCCCGATAACCACTGCCAAAACCAAAAAGCTCGCCGGCAGAAAAATGGCGTTCGTGCCGATTTTAAGAGCGGGACTCGGAATGGTTGACGGCGTTTTAAGCCTTATCCCGGCAGCCAAGGTCGGTCATATAGGCATGTACCGCGACCCCGAAACCCACAAGCCTGTTGATTACTACTGCAAGCTTCCCGCCGACCTTAACGAGCGCGATGTTTTTGTGCTTGACCCCATGCTTGCAACGGGCGGCAGCGCTATTGACGCAGTTGCGAGAATCAAGGAATTCAACCCCAAGCGCATTAAGTTTATGTGCATTATAGCCGCCCCCGAGGGAATTGAGGCTTTCACCGCTGCTCACCCCGACGTACCGGTTTACTGCGCGGGACTTGACGATCACCTGAACGAGCACTGCTACATTGTTCCCGGTCTCGGAGACGCCGGCGACCGCATTTTCGGAACTAAATAATAAATCTCATAAAACATTAAAAACCGTCGCTTATGCGGCGGTTTTTTAATTTAGATATTAGATTTTAGAAGGTAGATATTAGATGTGCAAAATCATAGCTTCCGCACAAACCAAAGGCTCCCTCTGACGAGGGTGACTCCTCACAGTGTGAGAAGATGTCACGAAGTTGACTGAGTGGCATTCATTTAAATTTTCAATTTTCAATTTTCAATTTGGCTTAGCCTGTACCAACCCTTCCGTCAGCCATACGGCTGCCGCCTCGGTCGGTGCTTCTGCTTTGCAGAGGTGTCCAACGGACACCCGCACCCTTACACCGGGGAGGCAGAGGTTTGTTCAAAGCTTTCATCCGCCCTGAACGGTGAAATCAAATTTACCGTCCTGCTCGGTGCAAAGCACCGTGTCGCCGTTTTTAATGCTTGAATCAAGTATCTTCTCGCTCAAGGCGTCTTCAATTTTATTCTGAATTTCACGGCGGAGCGGGCGCGCGCCGTAAACGGGGTCAAAGCCCTTTTCGGCAAGCGCGTATTTAACCTTTTCATCAAAGTTAAGGGTTATATTAAGCGCTTCAAGGCGTTTTTTAAGTCCTGAAAGCATCTTATCCGCTATTTCGGCAATCTGCTCCTTATTAAGCTTTGAGAATACTATAATATCGTCCACACGGTTCAAAAATTCGGGACGGAAAGTACCCCGCAGCTCACCGAGCACCGCCTCTTTAACATCCTTGGTGTCCGAGCTTTCGTCTGCGTCGCCGAACCCGAACGACACCTTTTTATCGGTTATAAGCCGTGCGCCGACATTTGAGGTCATAATGATGACCGTATTCTTAAAGTCAACGCGTCTGCCTTGCGAATCGGTCAGTATGCCGTCTTCAAGTATCTGCAAAAGCATATTGAAAACATCGGGGTGCGCCTTTTCGATTTCATCGAAAAGAATTACCGAATAGGGGTTGCGCCTTACCTTTTCGGTAAGCTGACCGCCCTCCTCAAAGCCGACATATCCGGGAGGCGAACCCACAAGGCGGGAAACCGTGTGCTTTTCCATATATTCGGACATATCAAGCCTTATCATCATATTTTCGCTGCCGAACATAGCCTCCGCCAGCGCCTTGCAAAGCTCGGTTTTACCTACACCCGTAGGCCCTAAGAATATAAACGAGCCTATGGGGCGCTTCGGGTCTTTAAGCCCTACCCTGCCGCGGCGTATTGCCTTTGCAACGGCAGTTACGGCTTCATCCTGCCCCACTATTCTGCGGTGCAGTTCATCTTCAAGCCGCAAAAGCCTTGCGCTTTCTTCCTCGGTAAGCTGCGCCACGGGAACACCCGTCCAGCTTGATACTATTTCGGCGATTTCCTCTTCGCCTACCTCGCCGCCCGAGTGGCTGCTTTCTCTGCGCCAACTTTCCTTTGCCTGCTTGTATTCGTCCTTAAGCTTATTCTCGCTGTCCCTTAAAGCGGCGGCGCGCTCAAATTCCTGCGAATTTACAGCCTCGTCCTTTTCCGCCTCGGTATTGGCGATTTTTTCTTCAAGCTCTTTAAGCTCCGCAGGCGCGGCACTTGCGGTAAGACGCACGCGGGATGCCGCCTCATCTATTAAATCTATCGCCTTATCGGGCAAAAATCTGTCGCTTATATAGCGGGCTGAAAGCTTTACCGCCGCCTCAATAGCCGCGTCGGTAATTTTTACCTTGTGGTGCGCCTCATATTTATCCTTTAAGCCTTTAAGAATAAGCACTGCGTCTTCTTCGCTGGGTTCTGCCACATTTACCGGCTGGAAACGGCGCTCAAGGGCTGAATCCTTTTCAATATTCTTGCGGTACTCGGCAATTGTGGTAGCGCCTATAAGCTGAAATTCACCGCGCGCCAATGCAGGCTTAAGTATATTAGCCGCGTCGGTCGAGCCCTCGGCAGAGCCCGCGCCTATAATGGTATGAACCTCATCTATAAAGAGTATGATGTTACCCGATTTTGTAACCTCATCTATTACCGATTTAATTCTTTCCTCAAAATCGCCGCGGTATTTGGTGCCCGCCACCATTCCCGTAAGGTCAAGGGTGAAAACGCGCTTGTTTTCAAGAATATCGGGCACATCACCCGAGGCTATTTTCTGCGCCAAGCCCTCAACAATAGCGGTTTTACCGACGCCCGGCTCACCTATTAAGCATGGGTTGTTTTTGGTGCGGCGGCAAAGAATTTGAATTACCCTTTCTATCTCCTTTTCTCTGCCTATAACAGGGTCAATTTTGCCCTTCTTTGCAGCTGCGGTCAAGTCTCTGCCGTACTTGACAAGCGTGGGGGCTTTGGGGTCGGCGTCGTCGCTTGCAGTACCTGCAGCGTTTACGCTTTGTGTGTCCTCCGGGTCAATGCCCGAGGCTTTAAGCGCCTCGGTGGTAAGGGCAGCCGCGTCCACGCCCAGCTCGTTAATAAAGCGTATTGCGTAGTTATCGCCCTCGCTTAAAATGCCTATGAGCAAATGCTCCGTTCCCACATATTTTTTGCCCATATTCGCGCAGCCCGCCATGGCGGTTTCAATAACCCGCTTTGCGCGCGGCGTAAAGTAATCGGGCGAAAGCCTTGTAACGGTGCCGCAGCCTATATTCGCGCGGATCAGCTCCTCAATATTTTCTGCGGTTATTCCGTTTTTGTTAAGCACCGCCGCCGCAACGCCGGTGCCTATTTTCAAAAGTCCCAAAAGCAAATGCTCGCTGCCCACATAGGTGTGACCCAATTGTTCGGCAGAGCCGATAGCCTGATTTAAAGCCTCGTTTGCCTTTGTAGTGAATCCGTTAAAATTGTATTTCATAAAATGTAACCTCCCTTATCGGGTTTTTAAGATTTTAGTTTTTTATTTTAATGCGTCGCGAATAAAGGCGGCGCGGTATATATCGCGTTCTTCGGGTTCAAGCTGCCCGTATTTCTTCATCAGCATATTGGGCTGACCCTCTATAAACAGCTTTATGGGAAGAGCATCCGTTTTGATTATGCCCATACTTATGCCGAGTTTAATCCGCGACAGTAAATCCATCATTTCCTTGCTCGATAATATGCGGCTGTTTTGCAGCGTACCGAGCGCCCTGAAGCACATATCCTCAAGCTTTATTTTGTTGAGACCGTTTCTCGCCTTGCGTTCCTTATCTATCAGCTGCGCGGTTATTATTTTAAGGTTATCTATCGCGTTCTTCTCGCTGATTCCGAGGGTTATCTGATTTGAGACCTGATACATCGAGGCGCTTGCCTTTGTGCCCTCGCCGTACATTCCGCGAACGGTAAAGCCTATTTTGCCCACCGTTTCGGCAATGGATGATATTTCGCCGTTTGATTCGGTCACGGGCAGGTGCAGCATAACCGAAGCTCTCAACCCCGTGCCCAAATTGGTGGGGCACTCGGTTAAAAAGCCCAAGCTGCGGTCAAAGGCAAAGTGCAGCTCGTTATAAAGCAGCGAATCAAGCTGCTCTGCGGTATCATATGCCTTTTCAAGCTGCAAGCCGCCTAAAATCACCTGTATTCTTACATGGTCCTCCTCGCCTATCATAATACTTATGCTCTCGTCTGCCGAAATAATTATTGCGCGGTCGGCGTTTTCCTCGGCAAATTCGGGGCTTATTATGTGGCGCTCCACCATCGCTGCAATTTCGGTTTGCGGAACATCCGCCATATCAATATATTTAAGGCTTTTCGCAAACGGAGTGTTGCTTTGAAGCACGGCGTTTTTTACCTTTAAATTAAGCTCCTTGCGCTGCTCGGGGGTCATTCTCGCGGGAAAAGGCAAGCCCGATAAATTCCGAGCCAGCCTTATTCTCGTGCTTACGGCAATATCGTCCTCGGGCGCATGAGTTGTATACCAGCTACTCATTTTCCGTCTCCTCCAGTTTCTTAATCTTATCCCTTACAACCGCCGCCTCTTCAAAGCGCTCCTCGCTTACAAGGCGGTTAAGCTCCAGCCTTAAGGTATCCGCCGTTTCCGCCTGCGGTTTAACGGCAAGCGGCGCGCTGTTAGGCACCTTGCCGACATGCTTTACGCTGCCGTGCACCCTTTTAAGGTAAGGCAGCAGCTCGCTGTAAAAGGTGTTGTAGCACTCGGCGCAGCCCGCCTTGCCGGTTTCGGCAATATCCGAAAATCTTGAGCCGCAAACCGGGCAGCGGGTCTCGTCAGCTTCTGTTCCGAGTCCTGAAATATCCCCGAACATCGAGGCTAACATATCCGCAAGCCCGCCGTGCGGGAATTTCGAGTACCCCTCCTCCGCGGCACAGCTGCTGCAAAGATTGCGCTCTGTCACCACGCCGTTTATTATCTGTTTAATATGCGTTGTTGCATTGTTTTTTCCGCATTTATCACATAGCATAAAAATCGCTCCTTGTTATTTTATTTGTGTGAGCAGCAGCTGTTTTAAAAGCGCCGCTCTTAAGGTATCGCGGTATTCGACCGGCACCGCCTGCAAAACAGCAGCAGATACTGCCGTGGCAATAAGCTTCGCCGCATCCGGCGATATTATCCCCGATTCTATACAGTTTTCAAGAATAATTCTCGTCGTCATCGGGTCTACCGCGCCGCCTATGGAATTTATAATGTGCATGAGCGCAGAGGTATGGCTCATAACAACACGCCTTATTCTTATATATCCCCCGCCGCCGCGTCGGCTTTCTATCATATAGCCGTGCTCCGGCGTAAATCGTGAGGAAAGAACATAATTTATCTGACTCGGAGCACAGCCGATGGTATTGGCAAACTCGTTGCGCTGAATCTCGGCGGTGTTCGCACCCGACTCGTTTAGCATTTTTATTATTTCCTGTGTTATTAAATCGCTCATTCTCATAGCTTACACCTCATTTTGACCTTTCCTGACTATAATTATACACCAAAGTCAGGAAAAGTCAAATACTTTTTTCAATTTTTTTAAAAATTTTTTTCAAATAATAAAAAAATCGGCGTAAAATCGCCGATAAAAAATAAAACTATAGCTTCCGTACAGACCAAAGGCTTCCTTCCTTTGCGTTTGCAAGCAGAGGGGGTCGCCGCAGCCTCATTCGCTTATAATACCGCGTAATTTTGCGATGTTTTCTTTAATTGTTCCGTCCTTTGAAAATACGCCAGAGGTTCCCGAAACAAAAATATTCGCGCCCATTTCGTTCATAAGCGCCGCGTTGTGAAAGCTCACATTTCCGTCAACCTCAATTTCAATATTTTCATAGCCCCTTTCATCAAGATATTCACGAAGCTTTTTGATTTTTTCAAGGGCGGAGGGTATGAGCTTCTGTCCCGCAAAGCCGGGGTCAACGGTCATAACAAGCACCCCGTCAATATCGTCCAAAATATTTTCAAGCGCGCATATCGGCGTGCCGGGGTTAAGCGCCGCCAAAGCCCGGCAGCCCTTATTTTTCACCGCCGCAACCGCTTTATGAATGTGCGGAGTCGATTCGCAGTGCACCGCTACATAATCATCCGGAGATAATTGAAACCAATCAAGCTTACTTTCGGGATTTTCAACCATTAGGTGAATATCAAGCGGAATGGCAGTATTGGCTTTGAGTATCTTTACAAAATCCGTGCCGAGAGTATAATTCGGCACAAAGCTGCCGTCCATAATATCAACATGAAGCATATCGATCTTACTTTCTTCAAACTGCCTTATGTAATTTTTCAAATCAAAAAAATCGGCGCATATGACAGACGGGGAAATTTTCTTTTTCATGTTTAATCTGCTCCCTGCATATTTAAAATTACTTTATTGTAAAATTCCGTTTTGTTCTTCATCATTTTGAATGCGGTATTGCATTTAGAAAGCGGGAATTTGTGCGTGATAAGCGGCTTGACATTTAGTTTGCCGTCAGCCATTGCCGTAATGCTTTCATGCCAGTCGTTAACGACGTCATTATAAGATGAATTCCATGTGCCGTTTATACACAGCTCCTTGCGGAGAATCTGCCAATATGTATTTTGTGACATTGTGACTTCGCCCGCCGGGTTTCCCATAAGCACCATTCTTCCGTGCGGCTTTACCGTCTCAAGGCATTTTTGCAGAGCGTCCGAATACCCCGTCCCCTCAAGCGCGCAATCGGTAACTGTTCCGTTTTCCCACTCATAAAAGCCGAGTGTTTTCGCAAATTCAAGCTTTCGCTTGTCGATATCGGTATAATATACTTTTTTTGCGCCGAAAAGCACAGCCCACTGCCCTGCTATAAGACCTATTGGGCCCGCGCCCGAAATAAAAACGCTCTCCCCTTTTGATATGTTCAGCTTTCCGGCGGCGTGTCTCGCAACCGATACAGGCTCGCACATCGCACCCTCGTCATAGCTTAAACCGGACGGCATTTTTACAAGGTTCCACCGCTTTACAGCTATGTATTCGGTCATTCCGCCGTCCCGCCGCGAGCCGTAATAATCATAATTTTCACAGGTGGCGTAATTCCCCTCACTGCAGCTTTTGCACTTAAAGCAGGGCAAAAGCGGAAAAACGCATACATTTTCGTTTGTCATCAGCCCGAGCGGATCGAATACCACCCTGCCCGAAAACTCATGCCCGATCACAGTCGGAAAGGTGTAGGTTCCCTTAACATATACTCTGCCAAGATCGCTGCCGCAGATTCCGCAGCTCATCACCTTCACTATAACCTCATCGACGCCGCATTCAGGAAAAGGCGCTTCATCATACCGCAGATCGCCTATACCGTATAATTTTGCGCATTTAACTGTTTTATTCATAGC
>URNB01000020.1 GCA_900549055.1 uncultured Oscillospiraceae bacterium | reverse complement strand
TATTAAAACGGCAGTAACGATTTTAAGCGCCGTAACAAAGCTTTTTACCGTATAAAACCGTAAATTCATAGCTGTCGTTCAGGCACTCCACAGTGCCCGACGCACCGTATATTCCGAGCCGTCCCCGCCTATGCCGCGGTTTACAATATAGCATTTCGTGCCGAAATATGCATAATGACCCCACAATTGCGTAATACTGTCGCCGATGAATAAAATATCCACCGATCTTTTAAGATATAAAACCTGCTCGTTCCCGAAATCAAAATCTCCCCGTCTGTTATCCGCCGGGACATTTTTCCCGAAATTTCCCGGTTTTATAATAGTCATTGATCTGCCTTTCCAAATAATACTTTTTACTGCTCTTCAAGCATATTTACCTTATGAATTTTACTGCCGTCAAACGTTATTGTACGAATTTCAAACGGCTTTAACGGAACAGAAAACTTACAGTCTCCTATTGTGACCCCGGCCACGGTATTCTCCCCGTTTTCCTCAACAATGCGAAGTATCGTATCGCCGTTCCGCTCGGATTTTTTTACCGCCGAAAGATACGCGCCGTCGCATTTAAAAAAGCTTTTTTGCGGAGGAAATATGCCGCCGTGGTTAGCCTCGGCAATTATAACGGGCGGATTGTTAAGAGCAGCGGCAGCGTGTTTACCGTTATCAAAACACATTTGGATCACACCTGTGGTTTCACCCTGTCCCATATATGTATATTCGCGGCTTGTATCAAGCGGCGCGCTGCGCAAGTCCCCGAACAACGCGTTACGCAACAGTGTAATTCCTATTTGTTTGCCGTCATAATCATACGAAAAAGCCGATGAAGTACCTAAAGAAAAGCCGTCGCCCTCTATCCACTGTGCCATAGGCATTTCGTATTCGGATATCTCGCGCCGAATAAATCCGAACGGAATTGAAGATATGCAGCTACCGCTGTTAAATCCCAATTTCAGCGTTCGCCGTTCCTCATTCCAAAGGCAGCGGTATTCGCACAGTACCCTGTCATCATATACCCTGAACAGCAGCGTAAGCGTGGATTTATTGTATGCGTAAACCGCTTTATAAGCGGTGCGGAACAAACCGTCCTCAATTACTCCGAAAGATTTTAACGAAAGCTCCTGACGCTCTGTTTCTAAAACCGTTTTGTTGAAGCCCCATGTGTCGCACTCATCAACACGGACATACGGTAAAAAAATTCCTTTTAATGTTTTGCCGCTTTGTGTATCAATTAAATCAAAACCGCCGTATGCTGCCTTACCAAGCTTAAAGCGGCGAGAAGAAGCCTCGCTTTTTTCGGTTTGCCGAACAATGAAACACTTATATCCGCCCGCCGGAATTTCCGCACGGAATACAAAGCGAGAACGGAACGACGGAACAACGCATTCCTCGGTAATGATCTGCGTGGGATAATCTGTGCCGTCGACGTCTGTCAGGGTTATGCCGCCGTTATACCAAGGAAACTCCCATGCCCATTGAACCTCCGCTTCAATCGGTGCATCAATGGGAAAGCCGTTGAGATTCCATACCGCCAAATTCCAAGCGTTATCAGGATTTTTACCCGGCATTGCTATCATATTTGTAATACTTTGCAGCGCATAGTGCATATGCTCTGCGGCGGTCTGTATTGCTCTGCCGTGCCGGTCACTTGCGTCTCTATAAGCGGAAGATATGCAGGTGCCGCCGAGAATGTCATGAAATTGATTGAACATAACATCCTTCCAGCACTGCTTTATTTCCGCCTGCGGATATTCACGGTCTATAAGATTATAAGCTATTACGCTTGCCGCCTCACAGTTAAGCAGCGCCGTTTCGGCACGGCGGTTATCCTGCTTAATGGGTGTATAATTACAGTACGGTCCCAAATACCTTGTCTGCAGCTCATCGCAGACCGAAATTTCAGGCTTTACATCTCTGAAAAATCCGCTTACCGTGCCATACGAAACATCATAATCCTTACATTCTGCGGATAATCTGTTTATTACCGACATTTGCTGCTTAGTGGGCGCGCCGCCGTGATCTGTAACGCCGAAGACAACCATAAGGTTATCCTCCGTATTTTCGCTGAAAATTTTACCGAAAGTTTCTTTTTCAATATCTTTTACAAAAATCTCGCCGCCCTTTCCCCCGAGCCTATAGCAGCGAACGGAAGAGCCGTCCAATCCCACCCAGTCAAACAGCGGTTTCGGCAATTCCTTATGCGCTTCGTTCGGTCGCCAAAAAACATAATTTCGGAAACCGCACCCCCGCAGAATTTGCGGAAGCTGCATATTATGACCGAAGGAATCGATATTGAATACCGTGTCGCTCGTTTTTCCGAAATGCGTTTTCAAATACTCCCGGGCATAAAGACCCTGTCTGATATAGCTTTCGCCGCAGGGTGCGTTGCAGTCGGCTTGCACCCACCAGCCCTCGCACAATTCCCAGCGACCTTCCTTTACACGTTTTTTAATTTCTTCAAAAAGTTTTATATCGGTTTTTTCTATCCATTCGAATACGGCGGGAGTACAGAAGCTGTAAATAAAATCGGGATTTTCGTTCATTCTGTCAAGCGCGGAGCGAAATGTGGAGCGTATTGAGGCCAATGCCTCGTCCCATCTCCATAACCACACCGGGTCAAAATGAGTATTTCCTATCATATAAAGCTTTTTCATACAGTAAATTTATTTCCTTCAATCAAGTGTGATAACGCTCATCATTTCGAGCTTTTCAAGTTTCACCGCAGTATATTCGCCGTCCCATTCAAAATCAAGCTGCAGATTCTCCGGCTGTCGGACAACCTTTTCGGGTTTGTTTTCGGTTTTGACCTTTACTGTAATGTTGCAAATCGGCAAAAGCTCATCATATGTAAAAGTATTCGGGTCGCTGTGCGGTCCGGAGCAGTTAAGCAGAACCACCTCTTTTTTACCGCAGTTTCTGCGCAGGGCAACTTCAACATTGCGGCTGCCTGTAACCGTCAGCTCGGGCTTTTGCAAAAGCTTTGAAACGGTGCGCTTAACAAAATCGCAAGCGCCTGCGGTTCTTCCGTTTATATATTGCTGCCCAATATCAAAATAAATGCCGGCAATTTTGCCTTTCCCGAGCCCGTTTACGGTAAGCGCTGTATGAATATCAGAAAAATCGCTGTTTAAAAATGCGTTTTCCGCAGCAACAGCAGTTAACACCTTAACCTCGTTTATATCGCTCAATTCACCGAATGAGCAATAATCGTACTTATCGCCTATAAATACTCTCTTCTGTTTAACCGTATCGGTAATGCTGACGCCGAGTTCTTTTTCAAAAAGCTTTGTTGCACCGCTGCCGATAATAAGCAGGCTGCCGCCGTTTTCGGCAAACGTGAGCAATTTATCCTTGCAGTTGAGTTCCGACCATTCGGGAACAACTATCAGCTTATACCGCAAAGCGGGGTTATCAAGCTCCCACTCTCCTATAACGTCAACCGATTGCTGCGAATCCGCAAAGCATTGCAGAATACCGTTAATACCGTCTAGCAGCGAGCCCTCGAAAAATCCGTATGCTTTGTTATTCATCTTCATTGCCGTTTTCCCGTCAAACAGCACGGCAATTTGAGAGAGTGATTCGCTGCCGAAAAGATATTCTCTGTATTTACGGCAATAATCAAAGGTTTCTTTGAATTTATCAAGCTTTTTAATATCCACACCGCCGTCCGGTTCCTGAAGCATATACAGTTCCACCCCGCCGCCGTGCATCATTATCTGGGAAGCCTCGTGCATAAGCTGAACGGAAGGCTTCAGGCAATTGACAAATCCGCCGGCGTATTTGGCGGCATCGCACCACAGCATAAGATCCCACGGCTTTTTTTGTCCGGAAATAAAGCGGCTTTCCATTCTGAGAATATTAAATGTTGTCATACCCCATATATCTGCCGAAATAAACGAAATGTCGGAATCAACCTTTTCCGAATCGTAAGAGGTATAATCCCAATTGCAGCATATTTGGAAGTCGGGATATTTTTCATGTACCGCATTGATGTAATGGCGCCTGGTTTCGGCATATTCATCACGGAAGAACTGCAAAAACTCGGCATAATGCGGGTCGTTTTCGTTTTTCGGAATTTCAGTTATACCGGTTTTTTCGGTAAACCTTGCAAGTATTTCGGGTCTGTAATTAGGCTCAATATTAAATCCCGAACCGTCCATCCATGCGCCGTCAAGCTCATAATCCCCCGCAAGCTCCAAAAGCTGCGGAATGAGCCTTTTTTCTATGTAATCACCCGGAACGTTCAGCAAGCGCGGATCAAGAGATCCGTCAGCCCGCATAAGCACCCAATCGGGATGTCTCTCCGCCGCGTCTCTGTCGTCCATTGCGGCATGATGTGCAAAAAGGCCCACGCCGTTTTCCTTTGTGACCTTACGCCAGATTTTAAGTATATCCTTATCTATTTCGGGTGCGCGATTTTCAAGTCTTGTGGGGTAGCTTGCAATGCCGTAAGCTCCCTTTGTATCGCACTGAATATAATCGGGATGCAGCATGTCAATAACATCCTGCACCGTTTTTTCGGTGAATTTTTTTCCTATGTGTCTGTTATCTCTTGAGGCGTGAAAGTCAAAATGCACGCCCAAAAAGCCGTTTTTTCTGTCATATGTTTTCATATGTCGCTCTCCCTTGCAGTATTGCCTTGCGTGTTAAACTTCCCTTTCAAAAAAGCCCTTCAGCTCAACTGGATTTTTACCGAGCGCTTTTTCTTCCCCGAGCAGCACCTTAACAAAATATTTCTGCGTTTTTTCACCGCATGAAAAAGCGTTTATGTAGGTGTGTAAAAACGGAAATTCATAAAGCTTATACGGGTCGCCGAAGGAAGTAAATATAAATTTCGGGTGTGAAAGTCCCAACCCGTCCCAAAACGGCCCCATATGGTCGCTGCCGCAGCGCAGCGAGCCGGCATTGCTGTGTGAAACGTCAATAAAACTGTTTACCAGCACGCAATCGTAATTTTCCTCTATACCTTTAAGCTCCGTATGAATAAACGGTATGTTTTTTCGATCAACCTTGAATCCGCGGTCTTCAAGCTCTTTTCTCAGCGGCTCGTCAATATTTGCGTCGTTATTGTTCGAAGATGTGGATATAAGGTTCAAAAGCAATATTCTGTCCCCACGGTTTAATTTCAACGGGATAAGCTTATCAAAGTTGCGCTCAATTCTAAAGGATTTTGCAACCGCCTTATCTATATAATCCTGCGGGTCGCCGCTCAGGCTTATTTTTGCGTCATCGGACTGTTCGTCATCCAGTAGACCTACGCTGTTTTTAAGTCTTAAAACCCGTTCTGCGGCGTCTCTCAACCGCTCTGTCGGTATAACTTCGTCTTCCGCAGCCTTTCTTATTGCCCTGTAATCCTCGGGCTTGGAAAAGAGCATTAAATCTCCGCCCGCATTTATAAAACGCACACCGAGTTCCTCGCGTTTACAAACCGCAACCGCTCCCACCATATTCATGGCATCGGAAATAATGCACCCGTCAAAGCCGAGTTTTCTCTTTAAAAGATCGGTCATAAGATTTTTACTGAGCGAGCACGGAAGATAACCTGTTATCGGGTCAATTTCTTCTTCACTCTGCCATGACGGAAGACTGATGTGCGCACACATAACCGCTTTAGCGCCGTTTTTGAACATTTCCTTATATACGCGTCCGTAAGTTTCAAGCCATTCCTGCCTGCCCTTGCTGTTAACGGTTGTGCAGTAGTGCTGATTGCGGTCGTCCATACCGTCTCCGGGAAAGTGCTTGCAGCAGGCAACTACCCTGTTTTCGGATGTAAGCCCGCGTACAAAAGCGCCCGCCATTTTTATAACATGGTCGGTACTGTCCGACATTGCCCTTGTATTTACAAGCGGATTATTAAAATTGTAATTTATATCAACCACGGGTCCCAAAAGCACATGATTTCCCGTTTTTCTGAGCATTTGCGCGTAAACCCGTGCGTACTCTTCCATAAGCTCGGGGTCATCCGTTGCGCCCCACGCCATTTTGGTAATTTGCTGGTCAAAGTTTTCAATCCAACCGTCAGTAAGCACCATTGCCGGAACCGGTGCATACTCTCCCGCCCTTTTGCAAAGCGTTCTGTTCATTTCAAGCTGATTCATACCCTTGCAAAGCGGGCTTTCCGGTGCGGTATATACCGAACCCAAGTGCATTTCTTTAAATATTCCGTCATACTCGGATATTTCAAAATCGGGGCTTGCCAGATCAATGTTCAAAACCTGCCCGCAAAGCTCATCAAGGCTCATGGACTCAACGACTTTTCTTATTTCGTTATTTGTTTTCATTAAAATTTTCTCCTTACTCACATTGAAAGCGCTGAAAATATTTACAACAGCCTAAAGCAATTTTCCGAACGCCGCATAAAGCGCGTCACCCAAGGCTTTTCCGCCGTTACCGTCCGGGTGAGGTCCGTAAAGCGACATATGCCTTCTCGGTGACGGTTTTCCGATAATATCGGAAATATCGAAAAAACCGTCCGCATTTTTTGATACGGTATTACGCAGAAAATCGTTCACGGCATACCATTTTTCCTTATCCTCTCCCACCATATCAAACGGCGGTACGGAAAGCAGTATAACCTTGCAGCCGGCCGATTTTAAAAGATACACAATGCGCGCCGTATCATTACAGATACCCGTAACGGAACGGTGCATATTTATATCGTTAACTCCGAAACAAACAAAAACCGTATCGCCCGTCTTTGCCTTTTTCAGCCAGCTGCCGTCGGTTACTGCGTCATACGCATGCCCGCAGCCGAGCCCCAAATTCCAAAAGCTGAAATTTTTTCCCAACCGCTCTGCAAGTCTTGCAGCCCAAAACTCATATTTATCGGGCGTTGTGCCGAGGCCTTGGGTAATGGAATCGCCGATAAATACAACTTTTTTGCTTTTGCTGACCCTTATACCCACAAAAATCGGCTGAGGGAATTCTTTATCCTCTTTAAAACCGTTTTCGTCCAGAGAAAATGCGGGTACAATTTTATCGGGTGTAAAAGGTATCTCACTGCCGCTGAAGGTGATTTCAAAGCATAAATAATGATTTTTCGGAATTTCAAGCTCAGCTTCATCACTCCAAAAAATTTCTCCCGGAAGCACCTCCTTTTTCGTACTCCCCGAAAAGCTTAAAGGTACAAGTTTTTCCGACATATGCGGAGCGCCGTAAGCACCGCCGTCGCCCGCAAAAGCGGAAACGATCCGCCAACTGCCGCCAAGGCAATTTGCCTGACATTCTGTTCCGTCTCCGTATGTGCTGTCAACACAGTTTGAAAAGCAAAATCTGTAAGCCGATTTTCCGTGTTTTTGAACCTTATAATAAATTGCCGAGGTTTTATTTTCAAAACTGCCCTTTAAAATAAAGTTATTATTCGTTCCCGCAACGGTATTTGACGAATATTCTTCAAAAAGCTTAAATGCGTTATCAAAAGTCATATTTATCAATTACTTTCCCTATAGCCTCGGATGCCCAACCGCCGATAAGCCTTGCGCCCGCCTCTTTAGGATGAACGCCGTCAAATGTAAGATCTTCGTTACGGTATTCTATTGCCGCGGCTGTCATCATTCCGTCAAGCGGAACAAGTATATCCGCATATTCGCGCGAAAGCGCCCTTATTGCGTCTATATCGGGGTCAAGCTTTTCCCTGAACGGTTTTTCGGGATTATCAAGCAAAAACGGCTCCATAACAACAAGGCCTGCCTTTGTTTTGCTTTTAAGTGCTTCAAGCATGCGGCGGCAATTTTCCGAATACTCTTCGGTTGTTATATCAAGACCGTGTGCATAGCTGTGCCAAACATCGTTAATACCTATCATAAAGCATACAATATTCGGTTGAACGGCAATGCAATCTTTTTCCCATCTTTCTAGCAGATCCCCGCTTTTATTGCCTGAAATACCTAAATTAAGAAATTCAAGCTGTTTTTGCGGGAATACCTCTTTAAGTCTTTGTGCCGCAAATTTGGCATAACCTTTTCCCAAGTGATGCGGGTCGTTTCTGTCGCGTTCCTCATCGGTCACGCTGTCGCCCTGAAATAAAATTTTAACGGTCTTCAAAAAACATTCTCCCCTCGGTTTTATTCCTTTTCCATTTTAATCTTTTTTCCGCGTTTTTTCTTTATAAGTATTATTGCAGCTATCGCACCCGCAATTAAAAGCACACCGCCGACAACTCCGAGAACGATTACCCACGTTTCTATATATTCGTAATATATATCGGGACTGCCTTTTCTTACCACCTTGCGCTTTTTTCTTATAATACTCTTTTTGGTCTCCGGAACGGTTTCGTCATCGTCGGTTTCCGACATATCTATCCGTTCGCCGCTGTCTGTGCCGTCGGTTGCGGCATATGCCGAGCGATACACCCCGAAATCATAAACAGTGACCGTTTTCCCGCCGCCTGCCGTAATATCCGAAACCTTTACATATCGCGCGTTTACAGGGTCAAAGCGCAGTATATCCACCATACCGTCGGAATCCGTAACCGCCGACACTTCCTGCCACTCATCCCTGTCTTTTGATACCGAAACGGTATAATTCTTGCCGTAGCCCGAATTATTCACCCATTTGACCTCCACGCGGTCGATTGTTTCCTTTTTTCCTAAGTCAACGGAGAAAAATGCCTCGTCAAGCTTGGTAACGGTCCACTGCGTATCCTTTTTACCGTCAACAATATTTTCAGGCTTTGTATCGGACGCCCTGAACGAATGAGTCGTTATTTTTTTATTCTCCGCCAAATTTTTTGAAAGCAAGCCGCCCAATGTAATAGAAATACTGTTCCAATCGGCAGCGGGCACGCGAATGACAGTTTTTGTATAGCTGTCAACATAATATCCGCTTTCATCGGATTCCGGCATATGGTCAAGTTTTTCAAGCGCTTTGCCGTTCACCTTTACTTCGCTCGCGTTTATACCGTAAGCCAGTATAACCTTTTCCTTTGAAGCGCGGTCTGCCGAAACGGTAAACATATTTCCGTCGGCTGAAGAAGTATACACGGTCCTTGTATTTTTATCGCTCCAATACTCCTCCTGTCTCTTTCCGTTCGGAGCAGTTACAACAAGCGCCTCAACCGCCGAATCGGACTCTATTTTATCCGTAAGAGAAAGGGTTTTGCCCGAAACGGTAACGGGAATTACCGAGCCGCTCCTTATAAATACCGGCGTAAGGTCAAGGGGCGCGTCAACATCATATTCACTGCCGCCCTTATACAGTCTGCCGGTCCACAGATCAAACCAATTTCCTTTTGGCAGCGTCACCTTTGTATGGTACAGATAATCCGTAATCGGGCAGACAAGCAGATCATCGCAGAACATATACTCGCTTTCGCTGTTTAAAAGCTTGCTGTTGCCGGGGAACGAAAGCGCCATTGATTTAGAAACAGGCGAGCCTGTTTTGTTAGCTTTTATCGCGCTGCTGTAAATCTTATTAAGCAGGTTTTCACGCAGCCAATAGTGAGAAACAAAGGTGTTCGTCGCAATATCTCCCCAATGCCACGGATCCTGCTCACCCTGCCCGTGCAGGCGCATATACGGGCTGAATGTACCGAATTGCAGCCAACGCGTATATATTTCGCTGTTTTCCGTTGCACCGTAGCCGCCTATATCCGAGCCCCAGTTTGAAAATCCGCACGCAGTAAGCGTAAGCATTGCGTTTACCGCTCGTTTCATTCCGTCAAACGTGCCCTTTTGGTCGCCGCTGAAATTGCCTGCCCAAACCTGAGAGCCCTGGGTGGCATTACGCGCGAAGAGTACAAAGTCATCGCCGTATTTTTCCGAAAATACCTGATTATTTACTTTAGAATAGTAATAGCTTGAAAAATTATGGAACTCCGCGCCGGTCATACCGTTGTAAGCAAGCACGCTTTCCGGAATGTATTCGCCGTAATCCACCATAAGCCCTTTCAAGCCCCAGTCAAGATACTTTTTCCACCTTTCGCGCTGAACCGCAAGCGCGTTCGGGTGCGAATAATCCATTGTTCCCGTGCTCGGCTGAACGGCATATGTCCAAGGATTCAGCGCGTCCCTGAAACAGGGCAGCTCGTAATCCGAAAACAGCGTGCTGAGACTCGGTATCCAATAGCTCATATCGGCACGGCTTTGGAACGGAGTAGTCCATGCAAGCATTCTTGTATTTGTTGATAAAAGCTTATTATAGGACTGAATATTGTAGGAAAGCTCTCCCTCGCCGTAAAGCGCCGCTATATCGGTTATTCCGAGCTTTTTATATCCGGACAGAGACTCGGTAAGCTTACCCAGAACATTTTCCGTACCGTCGGATTCCCATGTCTGCCCCGAAGCGCCCGCCCAATAACGGTACGCCCACTTAGGCGAAAGCAACGGAGTTCCCGTAAGCGAGGTATATGACGCTATATTTTCAAGCGGAGAGCCGGTCCAAAAATACATATCAAATTTAGGACCGTTGAAATCAAGCGAATACTTGCGCTTATCAGTAACGCCTATGTCCGCAACGGCGCTGTAAGCCGAATTGAAAAACAGCATATATCCTACAGAGCTGTGCAAAATCGGAATATTTTTATAGGATGTTCCGTCCTCGCTCCATGAGTCCTGATTCCACAGCACCGTTTTAATTCCGAGCTGATTAAAGGCTTCAAAACGCTCGCCCAAGCCGTAAAGACTCTCTCCCTCGCTTATTCCGCACTCAAGCTTAACCTTTTTAAGCACGCCGTTTTGGTAGCCGAACCAAATTTGATCCGCCGCAAAACGCGCAACCTGATTATTCATATTATTAAAAATATCAATCTTCCATTTTTCGGCGGAGGTATCAAGCAAAACCCGAGTTCCGTCATGAGCCTTCATCGAAAGCTCTTTATCCGATATCTCCTCGTATTCGATTTTATTGAGCTTTTCGGGAGTGAAAAAGCCTTCCGCCTCACCGTAAAGCCGAAAGCCGCCGAAGGACGGGAAAACCAAAGTCAGCTTTTGCTCGCTGCCGTTAACCGAAACATACAGCACAAGAGATTCCTCGTTCTTTTCCACCCTCAAAATGCTTTCGGGATAATACCATTTCACCTTAACGGTAGACGGATATACCTGTGCCGAAGCGGAAAAGGGAATCAATACAATAAATAAAAGCGAGCAAAAAAGAGCTGCAAGCCTTTTCAATATATTTACCTTCATTATGCGTTCCTCCAATTAAATAAAACCGATCCGCGCCGTTTTCCAGCTTTCGGCGGGAATATCCGCAATTACTCTGCCGCATACATCGGACCGAATATATTTTTTATCCACAGCTTTCCCATCAACGGTTATATGAACCTTTCGGGCGTCTGCGTATAAAATAAGCTTACGGTATGCAGCCTGCCGCTCCCATTGCAATTCGCAGCCGCCTTCTTCGGCTTTAAGGCAATATGCTTTTTTCGCCGTGTTTTCCGAGTAAATCGCACCCACTGATGAAATATCGGGCGGAGTTATAAGCAGCGCCGATGTACAGCTGCCCGAATATACAGGCTCTGCAAGCTCTCCGCTTTCGCCGAGACGTATCGGAATAACGCTGCCCGCCCTTATATATACGGGTATGTCTTCAATTTCGGCCGAAACGGTTTCGGTAACGCCGCCCGACATCCTTTCGCCGCCGAATAAACCGTACCAGCTGCCGCTCGGAAAAACTATTTCCTTTTTATTCGTGCCCTCTTCAAGCACGGGGCAAACAAGCAGCCTTTCACAGAACATATACTGACCGTTCACATCCGGCATAATACCCTCTTCGGGAAATGCCGCCGCCATATTCATCACCGCGGGAACACCCTCTGTGTGCGCACGCACGGCAGATGAATAAATGCAGTCAAGTAAATTTTCGCGTATCCAATACATTTTGCAAAAGACCCGAATCGCCGTATCACCGTAGGTCCACGGGTCGCGGTCAAGCCCCGCGCCGTGGGCGCGCATAAGCGGGTTAAACGTGCCGAATTGAAGCCATCTTATATACACCTCGGGCGTAGGCGGACCGCCGTAGCCGCCTATATCCGTTCCCCAAACAGAAAAGCCGCATGAGGTAAGGTTAAGCATACCGTTGATTGCCTGATTAAGACCCTCAAAGCTTGAAACCTGATCGCCGCCGAAATTTCCTACCCACTTTTGGCAGCCTGCGCACCCGCTGCGTGAAAACAGTATGCAATCATCACCCATTTCGCCGTACCATGCATCATGATAAGCTTTGTTATACCAGTATGAAACGCCGTTGTGCATTTCATCGCCCGTCATACCATTGGATGAAAGACTTTTAACAGGCAGTATTTCTCCGTAATCGACCATACAGCCTTTAAGTCCCCAATCCCAAAGCTTTCTGAAAAAAGCGGAAACTACCTTTACCGCGTTCGGGTGAGCAAAATCTATTACCTCGCGCCCCGCCTGCTTTGTGCGGTCGTCGGGATTCATAAAATACGGAATTTCCCGAAGCTCATCCGTACCGAGCAGCTCCGCCATTTCGCTTATAAGCAGCGAGGGGTGATTCCAACCGATCATTCTGGTGCCCGTTTTTTTAAGAATTTCATAGGCGGGCTCGTTGTTCATCGGCTTACCCTCGCCGCCCAGGGCGGCAATATCCGGCATACCCATTTCGGCATATTTACGCAGAGTTTCCTCCAATGCTTCAAGGTAATTTTCCGGACCCGATTTTTCATCCCACACCTGATAAGCGCCGCCCGCCCAATACCTCAGTGCCCATTTGGGCGGCAGTATCGGCTTGCCGGTAAGCTCGGTATACATACGTATATTTTCCGCCGGGGTGCCAAGGAAGAAATACGCGTCCCATTTAGGGCCTTCAAATTCCAAAAGCATTTTATCGGGATCGGTTTTTCCTATATCCGCCTCGCAGTTGTAAAAAGAGTTAAAAAACATCATATATCCTGCGGTGCTGTGAAAAATCGGCATATTTTTATAAGCCGCAACGCCCTTGCTCCAGCAGTCGGCATTCCACAAAGAAAATTGCGTGCCCCTGTGGTTAAGGGTATTAAAACGCTCCCCAAAGCCGTATATGCCCTCATTCTCTGCAAGGAAACTGCTGTATGCCGCTTTACACAGACTTTCCCCGTCATATCCGAACATTATCTGCGAACCCTCGATTAAAAGCCTTTTTCGTAATACCTCAACGGTAATTTCAATATGTAACGCGCTTTTGCCGTTATTTATATAAACCGAAGTTCCGCTGCCGTCCGAAAGCCGTATTTTATCATCGGAATATGTCGCCGCGATCTCTTTCAGGTCATTCGGCTCAAAATACCCCGCGTTTTCACTGCAAAGCCTTACTCCGCCGCCTGCGGGAAAGCTTAAAAACAGCTTTATCTCACCCTTTTGACCCGTGCAGTAAAGAACCGCCCTTTTATCTTCAAGCTCCGCTTTTAAAAAATATTCCGCAGAATACCATTCGACCTCTTTTATCTCAACGCCGAACTGATTTGTTTTCATCGGTGTCACCCCTATATCATTCGCCGGCAATACCGGTTCTGTCAATACTTTCCACAAACTGCTTCTGTAAGCATATATACAAAATCAAAATAGGCAAAATTGAAAGCAAAGTTCCCGCAAGAGATGTTGCCTGATTAAGCCTTGAGACTGTATTTACGGCGTCATCCTTGCCGAAAATTGCCTCGTATCTCGCCGTAAAATTGCTTAACTGAACGGGCAATGTGGGAATCGCGTCCGCAAAGTACATACTTGCCTGGGTAGTTTCGTTCCAATACCATACCCCCGAAAAAAGCATTGACAGAACAATTGCCGAGCGCGACATCGGCATTGCAATGCTTGCATAAATTCTTAACGATGACGCTCCGTCAATTTCAGCCGCCTCATCATATGTGAGCGGGTAGCTTTTGAAAAACATAAAGAAGACCAAGATGAAAATGGCACTTTTTAAGCCCTGACCGAGCAATGCGGGCAGATACGACGGAAAAACCGTATTGATAATTCCGTAATCGTAAAACAGTGCATACCGCGGAACAAGCATTATCTGCGACGGCAAAATAAAGGTTGAAACTATAAGAGCTATCCACATTTTTTTGAGCGGAAACTCATATCTTGCAAGCCCAAACCCGACAACAGACGCAACAAGAGTTTGAAAGAGCATAGGCAGCACGGTCATTATAAGCGAGTTTAAAAGACTTTTCCAAAAATCAAGCGCGGCAAATGCCTTTTTAAAATTACCGAAAAACAGCTCGGACGGAATCCAGCTGATCGACGGATCAGCCAAATCCGCAGGAGACATAAAGCTGTTTACAAGCATATACAGTATAGGGTACACATAAATGAAGCCTATTCCTATCAATACAGAATAATATACCGCAAGAGAAAGGGGACTTTTACGTTCGTGTGAACCGATAAGCCATTTTTTAATGCTTGACCTTTTCAAAACCGACATTATCTGTTTGACCTCCCTCTTACGAACAGCGAAATAAGATACACACCTAAAAGTATTGCTATTACGGCGAAAAAGTATATCCACGACATAGCTGCGGAAATACTGTAAAGCCCCGATGTTGAAAGAATACTGCCCGAAATTTTAATATTTACCGCATTATTTGCATAGTTTGCAATGTCAATTACCGTATAAACCGCGCAAAGCAGAATCATAGGGCTGACAAACGGCAGCGTTATCTTCCAGAATTTTTCCCATGCACCGGCGCCGTCTATTTCGGCGGCGCTGTAAATATCAGGGCTGACCTTTTGAAGTCCCGCAAGGAATATAAGTATTTGAACGCCCGAAAACCACAATATCAAAACAAGATTTTCAAGCACGAACATAACCGGCTTTTGGGCAAAAGCGGGCAGCAGCTTTAAAAATTCAAAAACGGTGGGGGATCTCTCCGAAAAGTTCAGCGAATGCGCCGTTAAAAGCTCGCTTATGGCAGGTCCGCTCATTACTACCACCGGGAAGAAAAAAATCACTCTGAAAAAGGTTCTTAACGGAAATTTATTGTTCAGCAGCAAAGCTATTATTAAAGAAAATATAAGAATTACGGGGGTTGAAAATAAAATCATTGTAACCGTATTTCCGAGATCCATTCTGAATGTTGTATCAACATTCCATGCAGTATTATAATAATAGTTTCCGCGCCAAAGCATTTCCATTCCCGCAGGGTCAAGCTTAATTTCATTTAAGCTGAGCCGCACCGAAAATATAGGCGGGTAGAGCGTAAAAAGCAGGAAACCTGCTATCCACGGAGCTATATATGCGTATCCCGTAATTGCGCTGCGCGTTTTCATATTCAACATTTTACCTTTAGACTTGTTTTTCACTGCCGTTTTCCCCCCGCGCAGAAGCTTTGACCCTCCACCGTAACCTTCCCGTCCGTGAAGGGCTGCGAGCCGTAATTTACGTATATTACGGTTCCGCCGCTGTAGGTTACGCGATATACGCCTACACCTATTGCCTTATGCTCGACTATGTACTGACCCTCTACCATGCTTAAAACTTCGTTCAGCCGGTTGTATATTTTTTCGATCTGCGGATACCAGTTTTCAAAATTAAGAGAAAAATAATCTTCAAGCGGTGTATCCGTCAGCGAATGGTTATCGGACGCAGTAACCATAAAGGAAGGATAGCAACCGTATTCAGCCATTTTCAGAATGCTCTCGGTAGTATAAAAGCCCTGATTGGCATACGGCGCGTAATAATCCATACTGCCCTTTAAAACAATTTGTAAAAACGGAACCGTATCCGTCTCAAAAAGATACTGGCTGCATGATGTGGGAATATCAAAGTATTCATCGGTATATTTCCATAAATAACTGTTTACGCGGCTTAATGCGACCGATTGTTCCATATCCTTTATCTGACCCGAAAAGCCCTTTGCGGACTCATCCCTGATCATTGCGGAAGAACGTGTAAAATCAGAATAAAGCCGACTTCCGAGCTGTTCAATGCTTAAAGAAAAATCGCTGTAATTCTTACGGTATTTTTCAACCGTCTTTACCGCTTTCGAAGGCTTTACAAGAAAGCTTTCGTTATACATTATATTATCGTTCTGACGCACAAACTTTGCAACCGAGTTAGAGGCAGTAACCGTTCCCATTTCGTTTTCGTTTATTTGGTCCTTATTTGCCGTGATCGGATTTATTTGAAGATAAAATCTCCCGCCCTTTTGCTTTAAAAGCTCGTTCAAAGCTTGAAAATCCTTTCGGCTGCCGACATTTTTATTAAATGTCAACGCCCCGTATTTAGAACCGTTTATTCCGCCGCGCTGCCAGCCTTCAAACGCCAGAGTAATATTCTTAATTCCGCTATTTTCAAGCCGTGTTAAAAAGCCCTCCGCCTGTTTTGCGGTAGTAAAAACCTCCGTGCTCTTGAAAAAAAGATTTTTCTTTATTTCAGAGCCTACAACGTCCAACCGCAGCGGTATATCCGAATCCTTTCTTTCGGTATTAAGCTCACCGTTTTCCTTGAGTATCCCACGGTACGCCGTCGCCATTCCGGAGTAATCGGCGTTACCCCCCGCAAACAGCACATATCTCACGGCAGGCGTTATTTTCTTGGGTTTTTCCTCGGTAGTAAAAATTCCCTTGCCGGCAGTACCTGTGGATTCGGCGTAAAGCTGCCTGAAATCAAAACGCGCGGTGGTCCAGAAATAATCGGTTGTAAAGCCCGCGGGCGACGCGATTATATTTGCGGAGTTGAATCCGTCCTCTATAATTCCTAAAAATGAATTTTTAGGGGATAAATACGCTATTCCGAAAATCGGCATTGTTATTTGTTCCGAATCAATCAGGTAATCGTTGGTTCTGCTTGCCTCTAAATCGCTTGCCTTGCTCAGGGTATCTATTCCCATATCAAGACCGTACACCTTATCGTCATACCCGCTTACATAATCGCCCTTGTTGCCGAACCGTATCAATGCCCCCGGGCCGTCGGGAATAAGCAAATAACCGTCGGTTGCGTTTTCTCTCACACTTCCCAAAAACGGGAGAAAATAGAGTGATTTTATCTTACAGTCGCCGGTTTCCGTAAGGCTGCCCTTATCAAGTTCTATTTTAAAGCCGTCTTCAAGCAATGTAAGTGTGAACGAAAATCCTATTTCTATATTCGGAAACCAAACCTTACAGTTTACCGAATCGTTATTCCAGCTGTACTCCGTTTCGGCGGAGCGGTCGGAAATACTTATGCGGCTTTCGGAAAGCGCCTCGTTAAAATAGTCTATGGTACAAACGGAATTTCCCATTGCGGACCATTTTGCGTTCATACCCTCAGGCTTGTCGCTTTCAAGCGTTCCCCATATATGACCGTTTTTGAGATCCTCCACCCGTATTGCGTGGGTTTTCTCTCTGAACCATATTTGTAAACGGTTATTCCGCAGCTTAAGCTCATAGCCCTCCGTTCCGATCTTTTCGGCGGTCTTAGCCGGGGAAGCATACATAGTGTGACGGTTTGTTTCCGACTCTAACATTGTTGTATCGGGGAGTGTAAAGCGTGTGTCGCCGCTCTTACTCTCCGGTATACCTTTTGCCGCAAATACCGATATTATGAGAGACGCCGCAACGCCGCAGGATATTATTTTTTTCGGTAGTTTCATAATAAATCACCATATCTTTCAAAGACGCAAAATGCACCGAATACTTCCCGTCTCACAAGCATTTATTTTCTGTAAGAATAATACTTTTTAAGAGCAATCAAATCCAAAATATCGGTTTTACCGTCATAATTTACATCACTTTCGGGCTTGAGATACTCCTGCCGCTGCATAAGAATGCCCTTACGAAGCAAAACCAAATCGTCCGCCATAACGCGTCCATCATAATTAAGGTCTCCAACAAGAGTATCAAAGTACGCCTTGTTTCCCAAATCCCTTACTCTGAAATCGGAAAATGAAAGACCGGAGCCGTTCACCGCAAATCCCACAAAGCCTTGCCTGTAATTTTTTCCTAAATAAAATTGAGCTTTAACGCATGCTCCGCCCGAATTTTTCGGAATTACGGTTACTTCGGCTTTATACCCATCTATTCGCACTCTTATAATAAGCTCGCCCGAATAGGAGGCGGGAATTGCGCCGCTCCCGTCCGAAATTTCGGTTTTCCTGCCGCATAAGCCAATTTCACCGTTTTTATATACAGCTATGCCGAAGCCCGTTTCAAGGGAGTTATAAGGGTCGTTAACTCCAAATAGAATCGTCGGATAAACATTATCTGCTCCGCCGCTGTTTTTGCAGGTCACCTGCATTTCAAAGCTGCGATATTTGTGCCCGTTATAAAGTGCTGTAACAACAGACGCATCCGCTGCGGCAATTCCCGCCTGAGTCGCATAAAACGCGCTGCTCATATCCGTTTCAGCCACAGAAGATATGTTTTCACCTTTATATACATTAAACAGCGCGGAGGCCTGTTCAATATTTGTAAGGTCGGAATACACATTGGAAACGGTTTCGCCGCCGAGATCGGTAATTTTAAAATTCCAGAAACGGCAGTTTTGACCTGTTGAAGCAAAGCCGACATACCCGCCCTTATAGCCGTTGTCCAAATCATATGAATAAGAAAATTTCTTTCCCCATTCATATAGCGGTATTACCGTAACCGTCGCCTTGTGACCCGTAACCCTGATTTTAAGCGTATACGGATACCACGCAGCCTCAAAATATCCGCTTTCGGCGTCTTTGTGTATACTCGGGTCGGACTGAACAACATACTCCCCGTTTACAACGCCTTTAAGAAAGGTTCTTCCCTCGTTGTATACCCCTGTTGCATAGCCGCCCTGCCGAGCGCCTACCCAACACGTCGGGTTTTGCACGCCGAACACAAGCATTGGCCAGTAATAGCCCACATTGTTTTCCTTGCCGCTGCAGTTTACCTGCATTTCAAAATTACGGTATTCGCTGCTTTTTAAAAGTGCGGTCGTTATATAATCATCCTGCTGCCCGAAATAATCGGAAATAACGGAAGTATCGAATATATGCGTAGCAATACCGTCAGCCAAAGTAAAGCGGGTGCCGAACGCAGTTTTATACAAACCGCTGTTTTTAGCGTCCGTACCGCAGTACACATCGAAAATTTCATCGGCATTATCGGCGCTTGTAAAATTATAAGAAATGTCATTTAATACCTTACCGCCCAAATCGGTTACTGTCATTGAGTAAATTTTGCTCACGCCCGTACCGAAAACAAATCCGATATATCCGCCTTTGTATTCCGCACCGAGAGCGCCTAAATCATATTGATATGAATAAGGCTCAAGTCCGTCATCCTCAACGGTAACCGTAACCTTTTCACCCTCAACACGCACTGTTAGATTGTACCGGGCGCCCCAAAGGCTGTTAAATTTCCCTTGCGCATTGTAATTTGATAAATCTTCTTTTCGAGTAAATTCACCATTGAAAAGCCCGTTAAAATAACTGTTACCCTCGTTATAAAGTCCTACCGTATATCCGCCGCCGCTTGTGTTTATCCAAGCGGTCGGATCTTGTACCCCGAATATCACACGCGGTAAAACCGCCCAGTTTTCATCAACATTTATCATGCGCACTTTCAACTCAAAGTCACGCATTTTCTTTGCCTTATACAGTGCCGAGGACACTACCTCGTTTTGCGCCGACCATACATCGCCGCAGCTGCCGAGTTCGGTGATTTTATGTATAACGCCGCCCTCTGTGGTTTCAAATCGATCGTCGAAATCAGCCTTTGAAAGACCGCTTGAAGAAGCGCTTGCGCCGCCGTAAACATTGACGGCGGCCTTAATTTCGGCTGCCGAAATTGTAACAGAAGTATTTTCCCCCTCGGCTGTTGCCGTTAAAAGTCCGCCCACAGGCAATATTGCCGCTGTAAGAACTAAAGAAAGTGTAAACGAAAGCGCCGTTTTCAAAATCCCCCGATTCAATATTTTTTTCATTATAAACCCTCCAAAATTATTTTAAAAAACAACCGTGGCGCATAAACAGTCAAAAGGCACCGTCCTTTCTGCCCCTGAACTTTTAAATTGCTGCACAAAGTGACTTAATTTATAAAAAAACCATCACTTATCCGTCATTAAAAAACGTGAACCCTCGCGTTTGCTGTTGTGTGTTTCAAACAGTTGCGGTTTCTCATTTGCAAATTATAACCAAAAACGGCATTGACTATTTACATTATTTATTGTATACTTCACATAAGGTGTTTTCAACTCTAAAATACACCTGTTATATATACAAATCGACTGCAAAGGAAATATTATGCAACATTATAATTTTTTCAGATTATTGGATTCATCCCACAACGATATATCGGATGAATCAGCGCCGATCATTGTTAATTGCGGCGGTAAGACCGATACCGATATTCCTTTTGACACCGTGCTTGAAAATCGTACCGACTTTCATTTTCTTTATATAGTTGATGGCAGCGTAACCGCTTTTATGGATAAAAGGCAAGTCCCGCTGAAAACAGGGGACATTGTTTTTTACCATCCGCACCAAATACACCATTATGAATTTAACGGTGACGGGCGAATTACATATTATTGGCTTTACTTCACCGGCAAGGATTCCCAAGAGTTGATGGAGCGTTTCGGTTTCAAAAACCAAACCGTAATAAATGTGGGCGTAAATACACGCCTTTGCGATATTTTTGAGCATTTGATTTCAGAGCTTATTTTCAGAAAACAGGACTTCACATTTTACGCGGGAACATACCTTATGCAGCTGTTTTTGGAAATATCGCGTTGTAACTCCTCTGAAAGCCACAAGGCGGATACATCGTACCGTATTGAAAAATCACTTCAATTCCTTATCAATAATTTCAAACAGGATATAAGTATTCCCGACCTTGCGTCAATTGAAAATTTGAGTTCAAGCCGTTACCGCTATGTTTTCAAAGAGTTGACCGGAAAATCACCGAAGGAATACCTGACAGATGTGCGTATGCAGCGTGCGCGCGATCTGCTCACTACCACAAATCTTTCAGTATCGGATATTGCAGAGCTGGTAGGCTATAAGAATATGCTGTATTTTTGCCGCATTTTCAAGCAATACAGCGGAATGACCGCCTCGGAGTTTCGCAAAAGACCTTTGTAACTTAATCACGCGCTTAAACAGGCTTACAGGCAGCAAAGGGAAAACCGCTATTGCTATGCCGAATGCCGTGCTGATTATTGAAAGAATAACCTGTTTAAAGCTGTATCGTCAGGTTTTTCAAGGATTAAAAGCACATTGTTATTCTCAAAGGCTTTCTTTATTTTTCGCTCTTCTTTTTTCGTGTGTCTGTTCGGATTGTGATGCGGTCGGCGTGACCTTTCTACCAACGAGTGCCAATCTGTACCGTCATATCTATTGCACCATCTTTATACACTCGACAGGCTTACTCCGTACATTCGGCTTGCTGCACTTTTTCCGTTTTTCTTTGCAAATTTTACCACTGCTTGCTTTTTCTTGGTTTCTTGTGTTATTATATTCATCAGAAGTTACTTCCTTTCGGTATTTGGTTTTGTGGTAAAAACATTATACCATATTTGGAAGTTAACTTCTCTTTTTATTGGGTCACATCATTTTAACACATACAATCAATGTATTTAATTCCAATGCTTTTCATGGATGCATATGGAATTTTCACATATCCGGTAAAAGCGCCGTCAAATTAAAGTCCACCCTTGATCTTATTCGTGTCGGGCTGATCGTCGTTATAACAATTGATTATTTCGCCGCTTTCCCATTCATTTGAATTAAGCGACATTTTTTGATAGTTTGCTCCAACTTTTAAAGACACTTCCGGATAACCGTAATGTCTCGAATTTGCAAATTTTTTAAAAATAAGAGTTAGATTTATAGTATTTGCATTTGGTATTGAAACAAAAAACAGCAACCCGGTTGTATTCGCTAAATTTTCACTCATAGAATCAAACTGCAATGTACCAGTCGATGTGATTGCCGGCTTGTCCGGCTTAACATTCCAGGGAAGCGTGCGGTTTGCCGTTTCCCCTTTTAATAATACATCCTCTATAGGATATTGCGAGGTTCCTTCAAGCATAGTATGCTTAGCAATATAATCGGTAATCGGCGTAACGGCAATACCTTCATCCTGTTCATCTATTGCATTCGCGAACATGTTTAGTCCTGAAAAGATCACAGACATACAAATTGCTATTGTCAATAATACTGAAATGATTTTTTCATCTTAATCAGCCTCCAAAAGTAGTTTTTTGATTGCGCCAAGATCTATTGAATTGATAACTCCGTCTTGATTTGCATCAGCCGCCATTAAATTGATTGTTTTTTTCCCGCCAATCTTGCTTTTAACCTTACTAAATCTCTTATATCAAAGTACCCGTCTGCATTTACATCACATATCCTCCCTCAATTATATTTCTATCAAACAAGGCGGTCATCAAAAACAATTTATGCTAAATCGCCAAGATTTGTAAATATCGGTATATCTAATTGTTCGTTTTTTGTAAATGAACAATATTATAATTTTTTATGGACAAATTTATTATTTATGTTTGTTTCTGTATTCCAAAGCGGTAGTGCCTGTTTCCCTTTTAAAAATTTTCATAAAATGTAAAATGTCTGAAAAGCCGCATGAAAGTGCTACGGCAGTTACAGATAAATCAGTGGTTTCCAATAATTCACAAGCATACATAACGCGTTTTTTTATAACATAGTTTATAAGCGTCAAACCGTATTCTTTCTTGAAAAGTCTTAATAAGTGCGCATGGCTTACGCCTACATCCCTGCAAAGACTCTCTATGTTAAAAAACTGTGACATACAACTACAGTCTATAATCTCTTTTACTCCTTTAACATCGCTTGCAGGTATATGCGAAACGCAAATATCCATTACCTTATAAAATGCAGACAAAACACCAAAATATTCATTTGCTTTATCGCAAAGCGACTCAAACAAATCCTTTAATGTTGCGTTTATTATCTTATAATGCCTGTTTTTCAAAACAAAAACCTCATTTGAAAAACCAATCAGTTCTCTGTAATGCTCCGCCGTTTCGCCTTCAAGCGAAAACCAAACATATTCCCACGGGTCAGTTGAATCCGGGTAATATCGCATTTTGACATTCGGAGGAATAAAAAACATATCGCCGCTGCCGAGCTTATATTTTTCTTCTTCGACCTCCAAAGTTCCGCTGCCTGAAATAATAAAATGCCATGTATAAAATGTTTGCACTCTGAAAGAACGCTGCGGTTTTGTTACTGCAAAATTATCGTACCCAACTCCCAAAATCGTTTTGTCACCGATGTTGCTTGCCAAGCCATAATATGACGGCGCATTTATAAAGTTCCACATAATTAACACCTCAAAAAAAGCATAACACAAGTTTTCAAAAAAGTAAATGATAAAAAAAAACATAATTATGTTTTTTTAAAACATTGCTTTTTCATAACTTTTTTGCTATTGTTTTTTTAAGGAGATGACTTGATATGGCAAAAATCAAAGCATGTGTAGTAGGTTTAGGAAACCGTGGGTTCGGCCTTATCCGCGATGTACTTCTAAAAAACGAAGATATTCAGATAATATCGGTATGCGATATTTACGAGGACAGAATTGCGCGCGCCGCTCAGAAAATCAAGGAATACGGCGAAGAACCGAAAGGCTTCACCGATTACAGGGAGGCGCTTTCGGTTAAGGGGCTTGACGCCGTTTTTATATTCAGCGATTGGAGTACCCACACGGAAATTGCCGTTTACGCTATGAAAAAGGGCATTGCCGTTGCAAGCGAGGTTGGGTGCGAATATACGCTTGAAAACTGTCAAAAGCTTGTGAGAACAAGGGAAGAAACCGGAACCCCCTATATGTTTGTTGAAAACTGCTGCTGGGGTAGGGAGGAGCTGCTTGCAACCTCAATGGCGCGAAAAAACGTTTTCGGAACAATAGTGCATTGCGCCGGCGCTTATGCGCACGATTTGCGCAATGAGATTGCCTACGGTCACGTTACCCGCCACTACCGTTTTGATAACTACCTTAACCGTTGCTGTGAAAACTACCCGACGCACGAGCTGGGTCCCATTGCAAAACTGCTTGATATTAACCGCGGCAACAGGATAATGACCGTTTCATCCTTTGCTTCAAAAAGCGCGGGTCTTAGCGAATATATTAAAACCCGCGTCGATGCAACCGATGAAATGAAAGCCGCTAACTTTGCGCAGGGGGATATTATTACCACTGTTTTGACCTGCGCGCGCGGCGAAACAATTCTTTTGCGGCTTGATACAACCCTGCCGCGCTCCTACAGCCGTGATTTTACGGTTCGCGGCACAAAGGGACTGTATATGCAGGATACAAACTCGGTATTTCTTGACGGCGACGAAGAATCGTTTGAGCCGGTGGAATATTACAAAAAGGCGCTTAATAACGCCGTTAAATTTGAAGACGAATACTTACCCGGAATTTGGAAAAACGTTACCGAGGAAACGCTGAAAGCAGGCCACGGCGGAATGGATTGGTTTGCCTACATGGGCTTTACCGACGCGCTTATAAACGGTGAGGAAATGCCGGTTGATGTGTACGATGCCGCTACGTGGCAGGCGGTGGCGGTGCTTTCGGAAATGTCAATAAAGCAGGGCGGCGCACCGCAGATAATGCCCGATTTTACAAACGGAAAATGGTTTAAACGCCCGCGAAAGGACGTTTGCAGGCTGTAAAGAAAGGAGCCTTTGGGTTGCAAAATCGGCTCCCTTGTGTAAAGGGATCTGGCAAAACCGCAGGTTTTGACCTTAGTGTAAAATAAATGTAGGAAAAAACAGTACAAGAGTATGCCAAAATGTGT
>URNB01000019.1 GCA_900549055.1 uncultured Oscillospiraceae bacterium | reverse complement strand
CCACCTTTGCGTGGTTTACCGACACCGCATCTACTGCGGTAAACAAAATTCAGGCAGGTAATCTGAAAGTGGATCTTGAAATGCAGAAGCCGGACGGCAGTTGGGTATCTGCAAAAGGAGAAACCTTAGAGTTCAAGAAAGCTGCCGACGCACCGGCTGACGAAAAGGTTCTTTGGGAGCCGGGCTGTACATACTAGCTGCCGAAGCTCCGCGTTGTCAACAAGGGCAATCTGGCGCTCAAGTACACCGTTGAAATCACCGGTATTAACGGCGATGCCAAACTGAATGAGGCTATTGATTGGACAATCGACGGCATTACACTGGGCAATACATTTACCGGCTTGGCTGTCGGTGCAAACAGTGAGTTCACCATCAAGGGCACGATGAAGACCACTGCCGGCAATGAATATCAGGGTCTGTCTATTAACGGCGTTGGCATTACTGTCTTTGCTACTCAGGATACTGTTGAAAGTGACAGCTACAACAACCAGTACGATAAGGATGCCGGTACAGCACATTATACTCTCGCCGAATTCAATGCTCTGACCGAGATTCCCGAAGATGTTAAGATAGTATATCTGAACATCGGTGATGTTTCCCTTGCAGACGGTGATGTTACCATTGGCAACAAGGACATCTGTGATATGTGGACTTGGGATAGAAATACCGACCACTATGTGGGCGAGATTCTTGAAGATGGTCGCAAAGTCTATATGGTGAGAGATACTGATACTATTTACAGTTCTAACAAGGCTGGTATCACCCTGTACATCAGCGGTTCTGTAAAAGATAACCCGGAAGGCGGACTGAACCAGAGTGATTCGCACGCTATCACTTTCAGCATTCCCGATGCTTCCAATGTTGTATTCACGAAGGACTTCACCATGAACGGCTATTTCCGTATGAACACCGGCTGGTCTGACGGCAGAAATCTCGGCGGTGCATTCTACAATCGTACTGTAAAGAGTGTTCTGTTCGACCGCAGCACCTTCAACGGCATTTGGATTCAGAATGGCGGCTTCTTTGCTGACAGTCTCACACTGGACGGCTGCACCTTCAACGCTTATGAGAACACGGCATCTGCCAATGATTCTAACCCGCTTTGGTTCTGCAATATCCGCACTTGCGATGTGACGGTCAAGAACTGCACATTCAAAGCATCCCGTCCGATCAAGGTCGTTGAGCAGGCTGTTTTCGGTGCAAATGTGACTATCACCGGCAACAAGTTTGATATGAGCCTGACCAATTCTGCTAACGATGCGAGCAAGCCGAAGAACGACGCCATCATGTTCAGTACCCTTATCGGAGAGACACAGTGGAACCCTGCAGGTACGCTTGGCAATGTTGTGGTCAGCGGCAATGAGGTCACCGGTGCGAATGCCCTGTTGACCTTCTTCAACCCCAGTCAGATCACTATGGCGAAGGGTGCAACCTTCACGGTTTCTAACAACACTCTCGGAACTGGTGTAAAGACAAGCGTTATATGGAAAACAGCCACCGAATACACCCCTGATTTCGTTAAGTAACTGATTTTTAAGCTGCCTCCCCGCCGTATAGCGGAGAGGCAGTTTTGTTATTTGTTAAAACAATCTTTAACGAAAAAAACGGACTTCGGCATAAAGCGGAAGTCCCAGTCTGTCGAATAACCCTAAATTCCAAGCGAGATTTAGGGTTATTCGACAGACTAAAAGGACTGTTTTAAGTAAAAAACAGTCCTTTTACGGTATTGTCACAATTTTCTGCATTCAAGGTAAAAGCGTTTATCGTCCGCTTCGCCCATCGAAAAGGTCTTGCGCGGCAGCGAGCCGTCCTGCCGTACCGCGTCAAAAAGCTCTTCTTTTTTCATTCCGTCAAATAAAAAGCCGAGCGCGTTTCTTGTCTCCGCCAGTTTTTTAAGGGAATTCTCACCGTGTATGTAGTCGATTTCAGTGCCCTTATGTGCCTTTAAGTAATCATCCAGATAGGCTTGCAGAGTTCCCACGGCAAGTTTTGACGCGGGGCGTACCGATATTTCTTTTTCAGTATTGCCGTAAACACATCTGAATCGCTGTGCGTCGGCACCCCGATATTCTCCGCCGCATTTTTCTGTAAAATCCTCAATAACCTTTTCGGGCTCCACCCCGAAAAGCACGCGGTAAATAGGCTCAAATTCAAGAGAATCATCGTGTATGTTCACAACCTCAACAAGCGCATAGTGTGAGCCGCCGAGCGCTGCGCATTCCTTTGCGGCAGCAAGCGAGTGATTGCCGTCTCCCACAACAAAAAGCATATCTCCGCCGTTTTTCCGCAAAAGCTCCTCGGTATGCCTCCGGAGCGCCTCTGCCGCCGCCTTATCGGGCGCAAAGCCGCGTATATGCCCGCCGCCGCACATAAGCTCAAAATCATAAAGACACTCAAAATTACCGATATTGCTTGCAAGCCCGCCTATAAGTAGATTTTCGGGGTCATCGCAAAGCAGCATAACGTGCGGCATTTCAAGGTGCGCACCGCGCCGTATTTCCACCCTTGCGGGTATTCTTTCCTTTACGGTCGCCTCGGTGGCGCGTATAAGCGCTTTACTGTCCTTTTCGTAGCTGTAATTATCAAGGTCTATAAGACCTACGATACCGCGCCGTGTTTTGCCGTTTTTAAGGGTGCGCTCTGTATAAACAAAGGTGTTTTTATATTCCTTGAAAACGCCATTTTCAAGGTAGCTTTTCATAGTCGCGTTTATTTTTGAAATTCTGTCGGCGTTATTCTCTCCCAAAAACACTTCGGGGAAAATAATATTAAAGGCAGACGGTGCGTTGCCTACCGTTTTGCGTACATTTTCCCAGTATTCAGGCTCCGATGTATATTGGTCGCAGGCGATTACCGCCCACTTTTCGGGCTTTTCTGCCGGTAAGAGTATATCAGTCGGCATAAAAAGGTTGTTTTTCATAAAATTACCCCTTTAATGCTCGCTGCGGTTCGGACGGCGCATAAGATCGTTTGTAACATTTCTTACATCCTTCCCGCCGTATAAAACCGCGTAGCATTCCTCTATTATAGGCATTTCGATTTTATATTTTTGTGCTAATGCGTGTGCCATATCCGCCGCGTAATAGCCCTCAACCGTGCCGACCTCTTTTAAAGCCTCATCAATAGGCATACCCTTGCCCACCTTGTGACCGAAGCGGTTGTTTCGGCTGTGGCGTGAGGTGCAGGTTACTACCAGATCGCCGATTCCCGTAAGCCCTGCAAAGGTGTACTCCTTAGCGCCCATACAAACGCCAAGGCGCGCCATTTCGGCAAGTCCACGCGTTATAAGTGCCGCCTTTGAGTTATCTCCCAGCCCCAAGCCGTCGCAAAAGCCCGCGGCTATGGCGATTATGTTTTTAAGCGCGCCGCCCAGTTCTACGCCTATAAGGTCATCGGATGTGTAAATTCTTAAATTCTCGGCAGACATAATGCTCTGCACTATTTCCGCCGTTGTGTGCGATTCAGACGCAGCCACTATTGATGTAGGTATTCCGCGCGCCACCTCCTCGGCATGCGAGGGACCGGATAATACCGCCACTCCCTTGGGGTTTTTAAGCTCGTCGCTTATCACCTGCGAAAGCCGCAGCAGCGTGCCCTTTTCAAGCCCCTTTGAAACATTTACGACTATTCCGTAATTTTTATACTCCGACAGCTGCGCCGCCACGCTGCGCACAGCGGTAGAGGGGGTTGCGATAATTGTAAGCACCGCGCCCTCTACGCAGGACATATCGGTGGTGATTTTTATGCTTTCGGGCAGGGTGACGCCCGAAAGCAGACGTTCGTTCGTCCGCTTTTCCGAAAGCATTTTAACTTCTTCCTCAAAAGGCGACCATATGGTAACGCTGTTTCCCGCGCCCGTTGCGGAGATTGCCAGAGCCATGCCCCAGCCGCCTGCACCCAAAACCGCAATATCAGCCATTCTTTTTCCCCCCGAGAGTAAGCTTTTTTTCCTCGCCGTGAACAAGACGTTTTATATTATCCTTATGCTTCGCAAAAACAATAGTGCCCATTGTTATGCTCAAAGCCGCCACAACAAATATATTGCCCTCACCCGCAAAAAAAACGATTGAAAGCACAACCACCGTAAGCGCTGCGGCAAGCGAACCGAGCGATACAATTTTGGTTGTAAGCAGTACAAGCGCAAAGGCACAGAGCCCCAGTATGATTGCAAGCGGGCAGCATACTGCGTATATACCCACACTTGTGGCTGCACCCTTGCCGCCCTTAAACTGGAAGAATATCGGGAAAACATGACCCAGCATACAGGCAATGCCGCAAAGATACGCGCCGTAAATCGGATTTAACCAGTCAATGCCGGAGGACATAACAAGCCCGAAAACAAGCTTGCCGAGGTATGAAGCCAAAAAGCCCTTCAAAGCGTCACATACAAAGGTAAGTATGCCGGGCAGAAAGCCCGCCGTGCGCATAACATTTGTAGCTCCCGCGTTTCCGCTGCCGAGCGAACGCACATCCTTTTTCAAAAAAGCCCTTGCGAATATAACCGCGAAGTTTACACTGCCTATAAAATATGCCGCTATAACAACAGCTATTGCCGCAAATACCATTATTTTTCGCCCCTTTCACGAATTACAAAGCGCACCGGTGTACCCTCAAGTCCGAAGGTTGAGCGTATCTGATTTTCCAAATAGCGCTGATATGAAAAATGGAAAAGCTCCGCCTTATTACAAAAGCAGACAAATGTGGGCGGTTTTGTGGACGCTTGGGTCATATAATATATTTTAAGCCGTTTGCCCTTGTCTGTAGGGGGCTGAACGCGTGCGGTGGCGTCGGCTAAAATATCATTGAGCATACCTGTTGAAATGCGCATATTGTTCTGCTCGTATACATATTTAATAAGCTCAAAAAGCCTGTCGACCCGCTGCCCCGTTTTGGCGGATATGAAAATTATGGGCGCGTAGGGCATAAAGGAAAAGTCCTTCATTAAGGATTTTCTCGTGCTGTCCATTGTTCTGCCGTCCTTTGAAACGGCATCCCACTTGTTTACCGCTATAATGCACGCCTTGCCCTGCTCTACCGCAAGCCCCGCAACCTTTGAGTCCTGCTCGGTAAAGCCCTCGGTGCCGTCTATCATAATAACGCACACATCGGCGCGTTCTACCGCCATTTTAGCGCGCAAAACACTGTATTTTTCAATTTTTTCTTCAACGCGGCTTTTTCTTCTGAGTCCTGCCGTGTCTATAAAATTATACTTTATTCCGTCGCGCTCTATGCGGGTATCAATCGCGTCGCGCGTGGTTCCCGCAACATCCGATACAAGAGAACGCTCCTCGCCCGCAATCTGATTTATGAGCGACGATTTACCCGCGTTCGGCTTGCCTATAACGGCCACGCTGATTATATCCTCATCCTCATCCTCAAATTCTTCCGCCGGTATATGTTCTATAACCGCGTCAAGTAAATCTCCCGTACCGTGACCGTGAACCGAGGATACCGCAATCGGGTCGCCTATTCCGAGGTTATAAAACTCGTAAAAATCCGGCGGAACCTCGCCTATTCCGTCGCACTTATTAACGCAAAGCACCACGGGCTTGCCGCTTTTTTGCAGCATTGCGGCAACCTCCGCATCCGCCGCGGTAACGCCCGCCTTTATATCGGTAACAAATATTATAGCCGATGCGGTATCAATAGCGAGCTGCGCCTGCGCGCGCATGCCTGCCAGTATAACGTCGCCGCCGTCAGGCTCTATTCCGCCGGTATCAACCAGCATAAACTTTTTGCCGAGCCACTCGCCGTCGCCGTATATACGGTCTCTTGTAACACCCGGGGTATCGTCCACAATTGAAAGACGTTTACCTATTATCTTGTTAAACAGGGTGGATTTTCCCACATTCGGTCTGCCCACAACCGCTACAACAGGCTTTGCCATTTTTAAAGCACCTCTCTTTTATTCTGTTCCTATTATTGCCTCGGTAAGCTCATATCCGTCATTCGCAACGGGAGTTATTTTAATATTGAGCCGTTCGGACAGCTCTTTAAGCGTTATGCTGTCAAGAAACATATCGCCCTCGCTTCTGAGCATTGAGGCGGGGATGAGCAGTTCGTCGCCCAGATCCTTATCGCCTATCTGCTTTATAATATCGGTAGCGGTAACAAGCCCCGAAACGGTTATTTTACCGCCGAAAAATTCGTTTTTAACAGCGTACACATTGCATTTGAGCCCCGCACGCTTTTCTTCGCACAGCTTTGCAACCGAGGCTATAAGCGGGTACGCTGCCTCGCCCGTTGCAAGCGATACCTTGCGGGGCGCGCCGCTTATTTCTTCCGTATCCGCCAGCGCGTCCTCTACCTCTTTTTTCATAAGCGCCCACATTCCCACGCCGTTTTCAAGCTGTAAAAAGTCACCGTAGTATTCGGCGCCCGGCATTTCGCGCTCGGCTAAAATATAAAATTCATCCGCAGCGTAAACCCGTCTGTCACCGTATTTTTTTTGGCAAAAATCGCCGAAACGGTCTATTATATCAATAACCGCGCCCGCAGTTTCCTTATTAAAGGTTTCAAGCTTTTCAAGCCCTTCTCTGTAAGCGGTAACGCCCACGGGCACCGCCGCTATGCATTCGGCATTTTCAAGTGCGCACAGGTCTTTAAGGCTTCTTTCAAGCTCCGCACCGTCGTTATAGCCGGGGCAGAGCACCAGCTGGCAATTAAGCTTTATTCCGGCGGCGTTAAAGCGGTCTATGATAGAAAGCACCTTGCCCGCGTTTTTATTTTTCATCATTTTGACGCGCAGCTCGGGGTTGGTTGTATGCACCGATACATTTATCGGGCTTATATGCATTTTTATAATGCGCTCGATCTCATGCTCGGAAATATTGGTGAGGGTTATATAATTGCCGAAAAGAAAGGAAAGGCGCGAGTCATCATCCTTAAAATAAAGGCTTTCACGCAGCCCGGGCGGCAGCTGATCTATAAAGCAAAAAACGCACTTATTGCGGCAGGAATGCTGCTTATCCATAAGATAAGTTTCAAATTCAAGCCCAAGCTCCTCATATTCCCGCTTTTTTATCCTCGCTTTTTTAAGCTTGCCGTTTTCGTCAATATATTTTAAAACGGGGCGGGTCACGTCTTGATAGAATCTATAGTCCAAGACATCGACTATTTCATTATCGTTTATTGAAATAAGCGTATCACCGCCGTGCAGTCCCGCTTTTTCAGCCGGGCTGCCCGGAGTAACAGACGATATTACTACAGACATTCCGCCGCCTCCTTTATATATGCATATAAGATTAAAGCAGAGGAGGATACACTCCCCCTCTGCCCCGTTACAAGATAGACAGACGAATTATTCGCCGACCTTTACTACCTCGCGTCCGTCATACTGACCGCAGGCAGAGCAAAGTCTGTGCGGGCGTTTATAATTACCGCAGTTTGAGCATCTTACCAATGTCGGTGCGCTTATCTTCCAGACATTATTTCTTCTCTTATCGCGTCTCGCCTTCGATGTTTTTCTCTTGGGTACTGCCATTTTCGAGCACCTCCTTAAAAAAATAAGTATTAGTCCTTCAGCAAATCGGCAAGCACCGAAAGCCTCGGATCTATCTCTCTTTTGGGGCATCCGCATTCGCCCTCATTGAGGTTTTTACCGCACTTTTCACAAATGCCTTTGCAATCCTCTTTGCATAAATGCTTCATGGGGACGCTAACAACCACCTCGGAATACACAAGCTCGTCAAGATCAAGCTTCATATCGGGAACGGGCAGGATACTGTCGCTCTCCTCCCCCTCGATAGAAGGGGCTAAAGACTTGTTCACCTTAACGGTGTATTCCTTTGCCGTTTCGGCTCCGCAGCGATCGCACGGTGCGCTGTATTCATAGGTGATCTCGGCATCAAGAACGGTAAGACTTGCTTTGTTAGTAACCGTACCGCTGATCTTAACGGGCTTTTTGAGCGGATAAGTGCCCGAAAATTCAACGCCGCTCATATCCAAAGCATACTCAATCGGTAAGGAAGAATTTTCATTGACAAAAATACGTTTTAAATCAAGAATCATACTTCCACCTCTATCGTCACAAAGTATATTATATCCGTATAATGCCCCTTTGTCAAGAGCTTATTTTTATTTTTAAACAAAAACAAACTGTACAGGCAGCATATAGCACACAGTGCCTGCGGCTATTGACAAAAGCATATTTTTACGCCACAGATGAATCGCCGTCAGCACAGCAAGCGATATAAGCTCGGGCAGTCCGTGGCTGCCGCCCGCAATATCCACACTTTTAAGGCAGTAAACCACCGGCATACCGAAAATCGCTGCAGGCAGCGCCTTGCCGAGATAGGTTATATATTCCGGTGTTTTCCTTTTCCCCGAGAAGAGCAGAAACGGCAAAAACCCGGTCAGCATGGTAGCAAGCGCGCAAAGCGCAATGGTTATAATCTGTTCGGTCACAGTCATTCAAGACCACCCGACCCTTCAAGCGGTTGTTTGAACGCCGTGAGCAGCAAAAGCATAAGTCCCATAGTGGGCAGCATGAATGATTCCGCGCCGAATATTATACGGCAGATAAGCGCCGAAAGAACGCCGATAACAGCCGTATAATGCTTTTTTTCCGACATGAGCCTGCCCAAAAATATCACGGCAAAAAGCGCTGTCATAACAAAGTCAAGTCCCTTTGTGTTAAAGGTTATAAGCGAGCCGCAAAGCCCGCCGAGCGTTGCGCCCGCCACCCAATAGAACTGATCAAGCAGCGTTACGAAAAACATAAACCAGCCGCGGTCAACACCCGCAGGCACATCTGCCACATAATTTACCGAAAAGGTTTCATCACACATGCCGTAAATAATGTCTACTGAATAATTGCATTAGCAAATGCAATTATATAAAATCGAGTTAAAATCTCGATTTTATGGGTCAAAACCTTTGTTTTGACCGTCAGTATCCATTGATTGTCGCCTGATTTTAAAAAGAATCAAAATGTGATTCTTTTTAAAGTGCAAGGTTTTTTCGCAAAATTGCGCAAAAACCTTGCACCTGAACAATTCAAAAGTTTATACCGACATGCTCGGGTTAAGGTACTTTTGAATTGTTCAGCAGGCATTAAATAAGGTAGAGCTTTTTAAGCCCGGTATCTTTGAATTTTTCGAGCATTGAAATGCCGTAAAACAAATGACGTGCCTGAATCATCAGGCTTACAGCAAACACCTGAAGCGGCGCAAAGGGAGACAGCAGCATTGAAACGGTTAAAAATTCCAAAGAGCCGCCGTAGATAACCGCGCTCATAACCATGGGGTAAACAAATCCGAATCCCGAAACATTCATATATACGCCGTAGGAAAAGCCCAAAAACAGAAAGCCCGCCAAAATAGGAATCGTCTTAGGGAATGCGGCTTTAAAAGCCTTTTTTAACATTTACATCCTCTTTTTAAAACATGGAAATTTGGTTTGTATCGGGCAGATCGTTCATAGCGCCGAGCTCCGACAGGTTCTGAATAATGGTTTTGGAAACTCCCGCCTCAATCTGGAAATCCTCGCGCGATACAAAGTCGCCCTTTTGCGCCGCCTCATAAATTGAGTATGCCGCCTTTTCGCCAACGCCCGAAAGCGCGCCGAAGGGCAGGCGCATCTTTCCGTTTTCGGGCAGATATTTCATAGCGTGCGAGTGCTTTATATCAATAGGCAGAACCTCTATTCCGCGGGACATCATCTCGTTGAATATAAGCATATTGTTGTAAACGTCAAGCTCTTTTTTGCTGGCTTCCTTGCCCTTTGCCTTAATATTCTGCAAATACTGTCTTACCGCCTGTTTACCCTGCATTATGGTGGGCACGTCCACATCCTCGGGGCGGGCGGTAAAGTAAGCACAGTAAAATTCAAGCGGGCGGTGCACCTTATACCATGCAAGGCGCAGCGCCGAAATAACATATGCCGCCGCGTGAGCTTTAGGGAACATATACTTTATTTTGTGGCAGCTTTCAATGTACCACTCGGGTACGCCGTGCGAGCGCATATCATCCTCCATAGCGCTCCAGTCCTCTGCCGAAACCTTACCCTTTGCCACAAGACCCTTACGCACGGTCTCGGTTATTTTAAAGGCTCTGCCCTCTTCAAGCCCCTTATGAATCAGGTACACCATTATGTTATCACGCGTTCCTATAACCTCGGAAATCGTGCAGGTGCCGTTATCAATAAGGTCCTTTGCGTTGCCGAGCCATACATCCGTACCGTGGGAAAGACCCGAAATCTGCAATAAATCGGAAAAGTTTTTGGGCTGGCAGTCGATAAGCATTTCGCGCACGAATTTTGTGCCGAACTCGGGCAGACAGTAGGTGCCGGTTCTTGAATCTATTTCGTCCGGCTCAACGCCCAGCGCCTTTGTTGAGGTGAACAGGCTGTAAACCTCGGGGTCGCTCATTGATACGTCGTTTACGGGTATACCTGTATATTCCTCAAGATATTTATATGTAGTAGGCACAACATGACCCAATTCGTCAAGCTTTAAAATGGTATCGTGAATTGAGTGGAAATCGAAATGCGTGGTTATAATATCGGAATTAACGTCGTCCGCCGGGTGCTGTATAGGGCAGAAATCGTAAATTGTGTTGGTTTTGGGCACAATTATCATACCCGCCGGGTGCTGACCCGTAGTCTGCTTTATCTGCGCCTTTTCCACGAGGGACGCCAAACGGTTTAACTCCGCGTTGCTTAAAGTTATGCCCTTTTTCTCGGCATAAGCCTTTGCAAAGCCGTAAGCGGTTTTTTCGGCAACCGTTGAAATGGTGCCCGCCTTAAACACGTTTTCACTGCCGAACAGCGTTTCGGTGTATTTCTGCACCGAATTTTGAAATTCATCTGAAAAGTTAAGGTCTATATCAGGCACCTTATCGCCCTTAAAGCCCAAAAAGGTTTCAAACGGAATATCGTGCCCGTTGCGGTTAAGCTGCGCGCCGCACTTGGGGCACTTTTTTTCGGGCAGGTCAAAGCCCGAGCCTACCTCGCCCTTTAGGAAAAACTCGCTATACCGGCACTCGGGGCAAACATAGTGCGGCGGCAGCGGATTAACCTCGGAAATACCCGCCATGGTAGCGGCAAAGGAAGAACCTACCGAACCACGCGAGCCTACCAAATAGCCGTTTTCCTCGCTGTATGCCACAAGCTTTTGCGCCGAAATATACATTATAGAAAATCCGTTGTTGATAATGGAGTTAAGCTCCTTTTCAAGGCGCTTTTCAACCACCTCGGGCAGATTTTCGCCGTAGGTTTTATGGGCGGTATCCCAGCAGATATCGTGCAGCAGCTCGTCCGACCCCTCAATTACAGGCGGATAGTTGCCGTCGGGCACAGGGATAACATCGCCGTCTACCATATCGGCAATTCTATTCGGGTTATCGATTACAAATTCGCGTGCGCGCTCACCGAAATAATCGAAATCGGCAAGCATTTCGTCGGTCGTTTTAAGGTACAGCGGCGCCTGATTGTCAAAATCTTCAAAGCCCTGCCCCGCCATAAGTATTTTGCGTATTATATCATCGCTCTTTTTAAGAAAATGCACGTCCCCCGTGGCTACAACGGGCTTGCCCAGCTTATCCGCCAGTTCAACGACCTTGCGGTTAAAGTTTTTTATAACCTCAAAATCGGTAACCTTTTTAAAGCGGTTGGGTATAACCGCTCCCGTCTTCTTATCCTTTTTATCGGGGTATGACGACTCGCGCACCATAAACGCGTTGTTGCCGAGGGGCTGAATTTCGAGATAATCGTAGTAATCGGCAATTCTTAAAAGCTCCTCTTCGGGCTTTTCATCGATTATCGCGCGGTACAGCTCGCCTTGCTCGCAGGCGCTGCCTAAAATCAGCCCCTCGCGCAGCTTATCAAGTTTACTGCGCATTGTGAGCGGCTTGCCGCGAAAATCGTGCAAATGCGCCTCGGACACTAATTTATAAAGGTTTTTAAGCCCCGTGAGATTTTTAACAAGTATAATTTGGTGGTAGCGGAATTTTGCCGTCTGCTTTGCGTTTAAATCCTTTACGTCGTTATTAACATCGTCCACAAAGTAAGACTCAACGCCGTAAATAACCTTAAAATCGCCGCCCGATTTGCGTATTGCCTTAACCGCGCCCGCGGCGGCGGGGTACGCCTGAACAACGCCGTGGTCGGTAATGGCTATCGCCTTGTGACCCCATTCGTAGGCTTGCCTTACAATAGCGTCGGCAGAGGAAACCGCGTCCTTTGCGGACATATTGGTGTGGCAGTGCAGCTCAACGCGTTTTTCGCCCTCGTGCTCGTCCTTTTCGGTGTATTTCTGCAAAAGCGCCATAGCGCGCGGCTTTACAACGAAATCCTTTTTGTAATTATCAAATTCATACGAGCCGTTTACAAGTATAAACGCGCCGTCCTTTAATGGGGCAATATCGCCCATACGGTGTGTATCGATAAACAGCGAGGCATTAAGCGAATTTGTATGGTCGCTGAACGAGAAGTTGACTATTGTCATATCCGTATTTCGTTTGGTTTTGATATCGCGGGTCTCAAGCCCGAAAACCTCGCCCCAGCAGGCAATTTCGGTATCGTCCCCCGTAATGCTTATCATATCGCGGGTGCGATTCGAAATACCGCCCCTGCCGTAAAACTGCTGCGGATTATCAAGGTAGACTATGCCGTTATCGGGTCTGCCCTCTCTCTTTTCAAATTTAATTTCCTTTTTCGGTGCGGCGGAGCGCACGGGCGCGCCCTGCCTCGGCTCGGATGCCTGCCTTTCGGGTCTTCTGACAGGCTGTGCAGGCTCTGCAGGCGGCAGGTCAATTTCCACCTTTTCAAGCTGACCGTCAAACGAGACGGTGATATCCCGCCCGAAACGGTCCTTTATAATGCGCTTAAAGGCGTTTTCAAAGCCACAGTCGGTTATGGTGTCATATCCGCCGAATTTAAGCGTAATATTAACGTTGTTATCATTAAGGTTAAATTCCGCACCGTTGAAATAGCCGTTAAGCGCGGCGTTTTTAAGCCTTAATTCCGCCGTAATATCAGCACAGGCTGCGGGAATTAAAGCGTCTTCTGAAAAAATGCAGGAAATATGACATTCATTTAATTTAAGCGCGTTTTTAAGCTGATTTACCAGCTCGTTTCGGCTTTCGGCTGTTATGTATTTTTCTGCCTTTAGTTCTGCATTTAAGGCGCGTTCGTCGGTATCAAGCGAGCATTTTTCTATAACGGTGCTGCCGAATATTTCTGAAATATCGGCCGACAGCCCTGTATCAAATATTTGAGAAAATTTTGCCTTGCCCACTTTTTTTACACTCCGTTTATAACTTTTCTATTTCCGCCAAAAGCTCGTCAAGCAGTGCGCTTTCGGGCACCTTTTTTATTATTTCGCCGTTTTTGAAAAGCACACCGCAGCCATCTCCCCCGGCAATGCCTATATCGGCTTCCCTTGCCTCGCCCGGACCGTTTACAACGCAGCCCATTATAGCAACGGTTATATTTTTTTCGCAGTTCTCAAGGCGTTTTTCTGCCTCGTCGGCAATTTTTATAAGGTCAATTTTCGTTCTGCCGCAGGTAGGGCAGGAAACAAATTTAACGCCGCCTGTGCGAAGCCCCAGCGCCTTTAAAAGCCGCTTGCCCGTTTCAACCTCGCGCACGGGGTCGTCCGTTAAGGAAACGCGAATCGTATCGCCTATTCCGCGCAAAAGCAGCCCGCCTATACCCGCAGCGGATTTTACCGTGCCGTTTGCTGCGGTGCCTGCCTCGGTCACGCCCAAATGCAGCGGATAGCGGCATTTTTCCGCCGCCAAAACATATGCGTTATACATTGTGGCAACGGTTGAGCTTTTAAGGGAAAGCACAATATCGTCAAAATCAAATTTTTCAAGCAGTGATATATGGTAAAGCCCGCTTTCCACCATAGCATCGGGTGTGGGCGAGCCGTATTTTGTCAAAATATTTTTTTCAAGCGAGCCTGAATTTACCCCTATTCTTATAGGCACGCCCGCCGCCTTGCAGGCATTCGCAACGGCTTTTACTCTATCGTCCGCACCTATATTGCCGGGGTTTATTCGTATTTTATCAGCTCCCGCCGCCACGCTTTCAAGCGCCAGCCTGTAATCAAAATGAATATCGGCTACAACCGGTATTGATATATTGCTCTTAAGCGCCGCCAGCGTTTTAACGCTCTCCTTATCGGGCACGGATATGCGTATAATATCGCACCCCGCCTTTTCAAGCGCTTTTGCCTGCTTAACATTCCCCGCAATATCGTGCGCGGGTATATTAAGCATCGACTGCACTGTAACAGGCGCGCCGCCGCCGATTGCTACCCCGCCTGCAAATACCTTTTTTGTCTTATATTCCTGCATTTAAAGTCACCCTGCAATCAGCGTCCAAATATCCTTTGCGGTTATAAGCAGCATAAAGCCTATCAGCAGCGCAAAGCCCACGGCGTGAACTATCGCCTCGTACTTTTGCGGAACGGGCTTTCTGAAGATCATTTCTATTAAAATAAAGAGCAGTCTGCCGCCGTCAAGCGCGGGTATTGGCAATAAATTGAATATACCCAGATTTATTGTTATAAGCGCCATAATAGGCAGCAGATTTTCAAGGCTTTGCTTTGCGGCAGAGCCTATCGCCGCGGTAACGCCCACAGGCCCCGAAACCGCGCTTATTCCGTATTTTCCGCTTATCAGATCTATAAGCGACCGCCACACAACAGCACAGTATGATGCGGCTGTGGCAAAGGTCTGCTTGATATATGAGCCTAAGGTTTTTCTTATGCCGTAAACATAAAAATCCACATTTAAATAGCTTATTCCGTTTTCTTCGGAAGAATCAAACTTAACGTCTTTAAGCTCAACCTTTTCGCCGTCGCGCTTTACGGTCATATCAACTTTGCCGCCCTTGACATTTGTAAAGGCGTAGCTTAAATCATAGGTGGAGAAAATTTTTCTGCCGTCCACCTCAATTATTTTATCGTCTGCTTTCAGCCCCGATTGCTCACTTACCGCGTTTTCCTTAAACTCCGCCACAACGGTGGAATTAAACGCCTTTTGCGGGGCTAAAGTTACGGCTACGATTATAAGCCCTAAAATCAGGTTAAAGGTGGCACCCATTGCCACTATAATAAAGCGCCGCCACGGTTTTTTATTGCAAAAAGCGCGCTCGTCGCCGCTGTCCTCGTCCTCGCCCTCCATAGCGCAGTAGCCGCCTAAGGGGACAAGATTTACCGAGTATTTTGTCTCCTTACCCTGCTTTGAGAAAAGCTTGGGACCGAAGCCCACGGCAAATTCGTTGACGCGAACGCCCAAAAGCTTCGCGGCAATAAAATGCCCGAACTCATGAATCACAATTAAGATCAAAAACAGAGCTATAGCCACAAGATACGGCCACACATTGCTCCAAACATTAAGTAAAGCCGAAATAATAACCACCCGATTCTAAAAAATACTTTCCCTTACAAGTTTTCTTGCCGCTTTATCCGTCTCAAAAATATCCTCAACCGTATAATCCCTTTTATTTTTAACCTCCGCAAGCGCCTTTTCGACCAAATCGGCTATCTGCAAAAACTTGATTTTGCCCTGCAAAAACAGCGCGACCGCTTCTTCATTAGCACCGTTTACCGCGGTTGGCGCCAGCCCGCCCTCGTTTATCGCCTTAATGCAAAGCGGCAGGCACTTAAAGGTTTCGGTATCGGGCTTTTCAAAGGTAAGCGTGCCGATATCCGTAAGGCTTAAGTGCTCAAACGCATTGTCTGCGCGGTTGGGATAGGTCAGCGCATACTGTATCGGCAGGCGCATATCGGGTGTGCCCAATTGCGCTATGACCGCACCATCGCACAGTTCAACCGCCGAATGCAGAATGCTCTGCCTGTGCACCAAAACCTCAATTTTATCCGCCGTAACACCGAATAAATGCACCGCCTCTATAACCTCAAGCCCCTTATTCATAAGGCTTGCGGAGTCAACGGTTATTTTAGCGCCCATCGACCAGTTGGGGTGATTAAGCGCGTCCTTAACCGTTACATTTTCAAGGTCTTTTCGTTTTCTGCCGTAAAACGGTCCGCCCGAGGCTGTAAGCAATATTTTTTTAAGTGAATTAGCGGGCGCGCCCTGCAAGGACTGAAAAATCGCGGAGTGCTCGCTGTCCACCGGCAAAAGCTTAACGCCTGTTTCTTTAAGCCTGCGGTTAACGATTTCTCCGCCGGTCACAAGAGTTTCCTTATTTGCAAGGGCTACCGTTGTACCCTTATTTATCGCCGCGAGCGTGGACTTCAGTCCCGCAATACCCACAATGGAATTAAGCACGGTATCGCAATCGCTCTCTGCCGCGGCTATAACGCCCGCTTCGCCCGAACACACCTTAATATCCGTATCGGCAAGCTTTATTTTAAGCTCGGCTGCGGCGTCCTTATCGAACATTGCAACAAATTGCGGCTTAAACCTTCTTGCCTGCGCTTCGGCAAGTCTTACATTCCTGCCCGCCGCCAGCGCCGTTATCTGCCAATTGGTTTTTTCTGCGACCTCAAGCGCCTGCGTACCGATAGAGCCGGTAGAGCCTAAAACCGTAAGTCTTTTCATTATATTACCCCTAAAGCTATAAACAAATACAAAAGCGGGGCGGTCATAATTATGCTGTCAAACCTGTCAAGTATTCCGCCGTGACCGGGTATTAAATTTCCGTAATCCTTAATTCCCGCAGCACGCTTTATGGCAGAGGCGAAAAGGTCGCCTATCATGCCCAAAATGCAGAACGGAACGGTTAAAAGCACCGCGTTTGCAAGATTTTTTTCAAACGAGAATGAAAAGCCCAAAATATATGTCACAATAACGCTTGAAACTATTCCGCCTATTGCTCCCTCAACCGTTTTATGCGGGCTTATATTCGGGCAAAGCTTATGCCTGCCCAGCGTGCTGCCCACAAAATAAGCGCCTGCATCGCATACGCTTGAAAAGTTAAGCAGCATAAACAGGTAATAAAGCCCGTGCTCGTGGTTTATAACAACGCCGAGCGAACTGAACGCAAAGGCGATAGGTATCGGCATACCGCAAAGAAAGGCAATATGCGAAAGCTCAAAGGTCTTGTGATTCTTAAGCGTCACCGCAGCGGAATATATAAAATAAATAACGCTTAACGCCAGTGTGAATGTAAGCTTTATATACGCCCTGTGCGTGCCGTCAAATGCCTGCTGCAGCCTGGCGCCCGTGCTCCCGTCTATTGCAAACACCATAAGCACCACATAGGTGCAGGCGCCGATTATTGCCGCCTTAGACTCAATTTTCGCGGCGTTATGCAAAAGCTCGTAAATTCCAACCGCGGCAATAAACGCAATGCAGGCGGTTATAAACAGCGGGTTTACCGTCATACCTAAGGTTATAACCGCCGCCGCTATAATTATCATAACCGCGCCTGAAATAATTCGGGTCTTCATAAATTTCTACGCTCCTTTTACACACCGCCGAATCGGCGGTTACGGTGATTAAAGTCCTCTATCGCTTTTTCAAGCTGCTTCGGGGTAAAATCGGGCCACAGAATATCCGAAAACCAGTATTCCGCATAAGCCGATTGCCACAAAAGGTAATTTGAGGTTCTGTACTCTCCGCTCGGTCTTATAATAAAATCGGGGTCGGGCATACCCGCGGTGTATAAATTATCCGATATAAGCTGCTCTGTAATTTCGCTTTCGTGTATTCCGGCGACAATAATTTTTTTAACCGCGTGTACTATTTCGTCCCGTCCGCCGTAATTTATGGCAATATTGAGGTTTAAGCCTGTTGCATCCTTTGAGCCGTCCTCATTTTTAAGCATCAGCGCCTTAATATCGTCCGCAAGGGGTGTTCGGTCGCCCAAAAAGCGCACCTTTATGTTCTCATCCTTAAAATTCTCCGCGTCCTTCAAATAGTCGCGCAAAAGGTTCATAATGCCGTCTACTTCTTCCTTCGGGCGCTTCCAATTCTCGGTTGAAAAAGCGTAAACGGTTAAGTATTCAAGCCCTATTTTATTGCAGTAACGTGCTATTGTTTTAAAGGTTTTAGCCCCCGCAACATGACCTGCCGAGCGCGGCAGCCCGCGCTTTTTAGCCCACCTGCCGTTGCCGTCCATAACAATTGCAATATGGCGCGGCAGCGTGCGCGCGGTATTTTCTTTTTTGCCGAACAGACCCAATTTTTCACCTGCTTTAAAAGCGGGCATTTAAATATGCCCGCAAAAGTATTATATTTCCATTATTTCCTTTTCTTTAAGAGCCGCCAAATCGTCAATTTCCTTGCAGAATTTATCGGTTAAATTCTGAATTTTCTTCTCGCCGTCAGCAACATCGTCTTCGGTTATGGTATTCGCCTTTTTAAGCGCCTTCAGCTTTTCAATCGCGTCGCGGCGGGTATTGCGTATCGCAACCTTGTTTTCCTCGGCTGTTTTACGAACCTCTTTTACAATATCCTTTCTTCTCTCCTCTGTGAGCGGCGGGAAGGAAAGGCGGATAACCCTGCCGTCGTTCTGCGGGTTTATGCCGATATCCGATGTCAAAATAGCCTTTTCAATATCCTTTAAAGTGGTGGCGTCCCACGGCTGAATCATTAAAATGCGCGGCTCGGGAACGGATACCGCCGCCATTTGCTGTATCGGCGTCGGGCAGCCGTAATAATCCACCGTAATGCGGTCAAGCACCGAGACATTCGCTCTGCCCGCTCTTATCGACTTATAGTCCCTTTCAAGCACTGCAACTGTCTTATTCATTTTTTCCTCGGTATTTTTAAGTAATTCTTTCATAGCTTCATTCTCCTTACTAATATATTATTTAACAATTGTTCCGATATGCTCGCCGGTTATCGCTTTTACAATATTATGCGGGTCGTTAAGGTTGAAAACGAGTATTTCAATGCTGTTGTCCATACAAAGAGATGCGGCGGTGCTGTCCATAACATGGAGACCGTCCTTTAAGACATCTATGTGAGACAGAGTATCATACTTTTTCGCTTCGGGGTTCTGCTTGGGGTCGCTGTCATAAACGCCGTCTACATTTGTCGCCTTGAATATAACATCCGCCCCTATTTCGGCGGCGCGGAGAGCCGCGGCGGTATCGGTTGAGAAGAACGGATTGCCCGTGCCGCAGCCGAAAATAACGACTCTGCCCTTTTCAAGGTGTCTTACAGCCTTGTTTCTTATATAAGGCTCGGCTATCTGCCGCATTTCAATGGCGGTTTGAACTCGTGCGGTAACACCTAACTGCTCAAGCGCGTCGGCAAGCGCCAGCGCATTGATAGAGGTTGCAAGCATGCCCATATGGTCGGCTCGGGTTCTGTCCATTTTGCCGCTCGAACGCCCGCGCCAGAAGTTTCCGCCGCCCACAACAATGGCGACCTCAACCCCCATATCCACGCATTCCTTAACGCTTGCACACACCTCAAGCACCTTATCAAAATCAATTCCAACGCCCTTTTCGCCGGCAAGCACCTCGCCGCTGAGCTTTAAAAGTATCCGTTTATAAACAGGTTTCATATTATATTATCTCCGTTCCGCCGTACGGCAACATTTTATCTAATTTATTTTACAATAACCGCCTTATAAAGTCAATTGCCAATATGTGAATTTTAAGAAGTTGCGCGCTTTGATTTTACATATCGCAATTAAACTCTATTTCTTCTTCCTCTGCCGCCTCTTTAAAGGTTTCGATTATTTTCAAAACATTTTCCTTTAAATTTTCTGCCGCCTTGGTTTCAGGCTTAAATATCACAGTTATACTGACAGGCGTTTCTATAAAACCTGTCAGCATATCCCATAAAGCGCTTAAATTGTTGCCGTACCATTCGGGTAAATCTAATTTTTCTCTTATTTCCTTATGCAGATCCATAGGATATTTACATAAGGAAAAATTAATAATAACACTTTTCATATTTTCTCCTAACTAATTTCATTGAATGTAAAATAATGGTCATAAGTAACAAACACTAATCCGTCATTTGAATAAATGATTCTTGAGCTGTTTCGCATGCCACCCGTATAATTTATATCAGCTTCATACCATATTCTACCATTAGAATGAGGTAATTTCCCATCCTTATTTTTATAAACATCCCCTCCTATAACGCCTTCGTTTGTTACCTGACGCAAATTCATTGATGCTGGTTTCCAGCCAAGCTTTTTTGCCTCCTTTTTGGTAAAATACCAGTTCGGGAGTCCTTTTCCCTGTTTGAGTAAATTATCTATTCCCTGTTTTCCCTCATAAGTAGCAGTCCCTTTTTTAACTGATTTAGACCATGTAACAAAGCAAGCGCAATTTTCATGCAATCTTGGAAATCTGGGCGGTGCTTCTTCAGGCAAATATAGTTTACCATGTAAATCAAAACAAGGTTTACATGTTGATGGCGAAAGCATGCAAATCCAAACCTTGTATTTCTTATCCTCATAAAACACAGGGTAATATTTTATTCCCTTAATGCCCGCAATAATTATATCACCTAATAAACTCACCTTATCACCTCCTTTTTGAAAATATAATATCAAAAAGAAAGACGACATTCACCAGTATAATTATAACGCTTATTCGGTCAAAAAACAATTAAATATTTCTGTGTTGAATTTTAAAGAATAGTATACAAGCAGGCATACATATTCTTTATTAGAAAACAAAAGGGAGACCGTTAAAATGAGATTTCTTATAATAACTAAAAAACAGCTTATGCTCGGCATATGCGCGCTTATTGCGGTAATCGCCGTTGTTATAGGCTCTGCAGCCGCATTTGCCGGAAACGACCGAAAGCTGCCTATTTACTGCGTGGAGACCGAGAAAAAGCAGATCGCAATTTCATTTGATGCAGCCTGGGGCAACGACGACACCCAAACGCTTATAGATATTTTAAAGGAATACAATGTGCCGGCGACATTTTTTGTAGTCGGATCATGGGTGGATAAATACCCCGAGTCCGTCAAGGCGCTTTCCGACGCGGGGCATCAGGTGCAGAATCATTCAAACACCCACCCGCATATGCCTCAATTATCTAAGCACCAAATGCGCGATGAGCTTGAGAGCTGCAACAGTAAGATCAAAGCGATCACAGGCGTTTGCCCCACGCTTCTGCGCCCGCCCTACGGCGATTATGACAATGCGCTTATAGAAACGGTTGACAGCCTCGGCATGTCAACTATCCAATGGTCGGTTGACAGCCTTGACTGGAAGGAAAGCGCCACCCCCGACAGCATTTTTAAAAGAGTCACAGGCAAGGTAACAAACGGCAGCATAGTGCTTTTCCATAACGATGCCGACCACACCCCCGAAGCGCTGCCCGGAATACTTAAATGTCTAAAGGAGCAGGGCTATGAATTTGTATTTATAAGCGACCTTATTTTAAAGGATAACTACACAATAGACCACACCGGCAAGCAGTGCCCCGCCGCCGCAGAATAAGCAAAGCATTTATACTCCGATTCCCCGGCAGCCGTGACTTCCATTGCTTTATAACCTAAAAACAGCCTGTCGCTATCCGAAAACCGATAGCGGCAGGCTGCTGTCATATTAATGCGAAACTAAAGCTTATTTATAAATTAAAGATTAGATAGACAATACATTAATTCTCTTCCGCTCAGCCGAAAAAGCCCTTTTGCGGTTTGGTAATGTACCGATCGGAATCGGTGTTTACAAGTATTGTTTCCTGCCCTATAACTTCAATTTCCGACCACGGAATTATTATATCCTCCTCATGCCCGAAAAGCCCCAAGACGCGCGGTCTGCCCGGTATTACAAGTGCGCTCAAAGCGCCGCTTGCCGTGTTGAACTCCACATCGTAAACATAACCCAAAACACAACCGTTTTTAACGCAGACCACCTGTTTGTTGCGAAGATCCGCAATTTTGCAATTCATATACTCTCACTCCCTGTTTTGAGTATATGAGCAAGTCTTTGAAATTAGTCTTCAAAAACGTTTTCGGGTTCTTCGTCGGTTTCTTCCCCGTCCTCGGTTTTTTCGGGCTTCTTTTCCTCAACCTCTATCCCTAAATCGCGGCGTTTATCCAGATCCTCGTCCGGGTGGTCACGGTAATACGGGTCGATTATGCACTTCTTGATTGATGGGAATGTGCAGAACTGAACCAGCAAGAACCTGAACGACGGGAACAAAAGAATGTAAAGCAATATTTCAAAGGTGAGCACAACAATACTGTAACTCCACGCCAGGAAAAGTATTCCCACATTCGCGGCGTAAACCAGCAGAATTGAGAAAAAGCAAAGTAAATTCATTTTCATATTTATAAAAACAAATTTAAAGCTGTTGCGGTAAATCTGCTTTAACGAAAACTTAAAGGTGATTATAAGTGTCCATACAAAGTAATCCATCACCGTAAATATAAAAAGCATGCAAAGCGATATGCCGAGACCTATTGTTGACATTATGCCCTTGCTGCCGAAATAGAAGAAATAAATGTCAAACCCGAGAATTATATAAATCACGAGCTTTATTATGCCCGCGGGCAGCGCCTGTTTCCAGTTTTTCTTAACCGTATCCCACAAATCGCTCACGCCGAACGAGTGCTTATCCCGCGCGATATTGCGCGTTACGTTGGTAAGCCCGGCAGACGCCAGCCCGTTTGTTAAAACCGGGAGTGATATAAGCCCGTAAACCAGATTTATTACTATGAATTTCCAAAAATTGCGGAAAAATGTTTCAAAAAATACTACAAAGCCCTTTTTCTTGGGCGCGTTTTTTGAAATTCCCGGTCCTTCCTTTTCATAATTGAATAAGCCGAAAAAGCCTGCCATTTAATTTTCCCCTATCTTATTTTTTCTTGTAGATAAGCTTTTCTCCCACGGAGAAATTCTTATAGCCCAAAATGTACGAAACACAGCTTACCGCCGGTATTACAAGCGGCAGTAAAAGCAAAAGTATAAGCCTTATAACCGAAAGTTCGGAAACATGGACGGCGCTGCCGCAAATTACCTGTGTAAGCGAATAAAACGCCGCGTTTAAAAATTTAAGCAGCACCACCGGGAATTTAGGCGCAGCGCCTGCCTTTGCAATAATCACAAAGAGCAAAAACAAGTATTCCGGAGCAACCGCTATAAGCCCGATTTTAAGACCTTTCAGCTTATCCTCCGCCTTATGCTTGAATTTCACAAGGTTGCTGTCGGTCGTGCCGATATGCCAGATATTCGGGTAAATAAATGAAAAAAGTATTAAAATACAAAATATCTGCGATACCGTGAGGAACGCCGCCGTTCCGCCCCTTGTCATTTCCGAGCGAATCTTCGATTCACTTACGGTAAAGCCCCTGTCCTCGTATTCCGCTTTTTTTGTGTCCTCGCCGTCGGCGTAATAATGTGTATAAAGCTCCTGCGGCTCGCTCGAATCGCTCGAAGTACCGTAAGCCTTATATCCCACATTTTTGGTAAATGCCGCCGTTGACAGCACGCTGAACGACATAACAACAAAAAAGCACATAATGTTAACGACTATAAGCTTTAAAAAAAGCTTTGCGCCGGTTTTAAAATTTTCCTTCATTTCAGCACCTCATTTTAGTTAATATCTATTATAAGCCAAAAAAAAAATAAATGCAAGAGGACAAACCGTCTTCCCGCATTTTTAATAGTTTATTTACAAAATTATGGCTAAAACCACCGCGCCTATAATTACCGTTAAAACGGCGGCTGTTAAAAGGTGTATCTGCCTTTTGCGCTTTATCCTGTTTCTGACCGTCTTCGGTCGGCAGCTGTCGTCATAGTGAAACGAAAAGCTGCTCGCCGCTTTTTTTAGCTGCTTTGCACTTAATGTGCCGTACTCCGGTGTGACATAAAACACAATTTTTTCAAAGAGCTTACTGCCCGTATTATTTACGACAATTACCGTCTTGCTTACACCTTTTACCATATTTTCGCCCCTTATTTCAAGCTGTAAATATTGTGGACGGAAATATGGGAAAATATTCAAATCACCGCTTTTTTCTATTGTTATTCATTGTGAAGACGGTATGACAGCGTCATAAGACTGTCGCCGAAATGTACATTTTCCACCTTGATTTCGGGATATTTGAGTGCCAAATCATAATGGCTGAAATTCCAAAAGCCCTTTATGCCGAGCCTTACAAGCTGATCTGAAATCTGAACAGCCGCCTTTTTCGGTATGCACAGAAACGCCGCCTCAGGCAGATTTTCGCGGCAGAATTCATCAAGCGTGGTTATATTGCGGACGGGCAGGTTCTTTATCATCTGCCCGATAAGCGACTCCTTGCAGTCAAACAGACCTATGAGCCTGAAGCCCTTTGTTTCAAAGCCGATATGCATGGTTATTGCCTTTCCGAGATTGCCGGCACCTATAAGAATCGCGTTTTTAGGCGCGTCAATGCCGAGTATTCGCGCTATTTCGGACTGTAAAAGCTCGATGTTATAGCCGTAGCCCTGCTGACCGAAGCCACCGAAGCAATTCAGATCCTGCCGTATCTGGCTTGCGGTAAGCCCCATCCTTTCGGAAAGCTCACGCGAGGATATGCGGGTCATGCCCGAAGCTTTAAGCTCACCTAAAAAACGGTAATAGCGCGGAAGCCGTTTTATTACCGAATCGGAAATATTGCTGCTCATTTTCGGTTTCCCCCTTCGGGATTATTACATTATATATAATAATGCTTTGTGAAAAAAATGTCAAGTAACTTGAAAAAAAGGTTAGAGTCCTGTCACACTACGGCTGTGTCCGCAAGATATTCATATCCGCCTGAAGCTTTTTTGTAATAGGTTCTCTCAAATTCAACCTGACCGTAAGAAAACAATATGCTTCTTCTGTCTCCGCGTCTTTCGGCGCTATAGCCCTCTGCTTTTCTTTTTTTATCCCGTAATATTTCATTATCTATATGCTCAATAAAGAGGTTCACAAGGCTTGTTGCTGAATTTTGCGTTTGCAATTTGATTTTTTCTTCTGTCTCGTAAAGTTTTTCACTTTCTTTGAATATTTCTCTGATTTTTTTGATGAAATCTCCCGTTAATCTGTGTTATACCCCAAATTCCCGTCGGAATTATCCTATACGAGATAAAAAAAGGCTTAAACAAGCG
>URNB01000018.1 GCA_900549055.1 uncultured Oscillospiraceae bacterium | reverse complement strand
CTCAGCAAGAATGAAACACCTATTAATGTTATACCCTTCGGAGTTGTAACAAAGCTTTCGGGTGAAAGCACCGATATTCTGCGAATTTACGAAAAAAATACAAACACCCTTCGCGAAATTACCGCAAAGGGCTGCTTTACCGATTGCACGGCAGATGAATACAACCGTATTTTGACCGCATGCCGTGAAGATGAAGTCTTTTCCTTCGGGCTTTACGATATTACGGGTATTGACAAACAAACCGTCAAAACTGCGGCAGGCTCTGAATCGGATTCGTCTGATATCAAGACATCAGAGGGCCATATAATCAAAAATGTTCCGGTTTTTTCCCAGCTGCCCGATTATCCCACCGGCTGCGAAACCGTAAGCACCGTTATGGCGCTGCGGTATGCGGGCTATAATATATCCGCTTCATGCTTTATTGACGAATATCTGCCGCAAAGTAATGAATTCAAGAATATAAACGGCGTGAATTACGGTCCGGATCCCAAAGAAAGCTTTGTAGGCTCGCCGCGCTCCGCCGGCAGCTACGGCTGCTTTGCACCCGTAATAGAAAAAGCGCTTAAGGCGTATATCGGAAACGACGGTGCCGGTGCCGTTGCCGGCGCCTCCGGTTCTTCCCTTAATGAGCTGTGCGAAAAATATGTTTCAAAAAATGTGCCGGTGATAATTTGGGTCTCGATTTCAATGCAGGAGGTCTACCCCGCGGAAAAATGGACGCTCGGTGACGGCAGTACCTTCAGTTGGCCCGCAAACGAGCACTGCATGCTGCTTATCGGCTTCGACGGCGAATACTGCTACCTCAACGATCCGTTCGTCGGGAAAACGGTCAAATATGATAAAAAGCTTACCGAAAAAAGGTATTGCGAGCTTGGAAAACAGGCGGTCGCAATAAAATAAACCGCATGCGGTAAATCACTCCGCATTATTATGTGCCTCATTTCTTATAAACAGCTCATCCTGCCCCGATTTTACAAGCTCAAGCGCTGCCTGCGCAAGAAACCCGAAGCAAAGGTCCGGGTTATCCGTATCTATCCCGAAATTTTCCTTTATGCGCCGAATCCTGTAAAGCACGGTGTTTTTATGGGTGTAAAGCCGCTCGCAGGTCTCCTTAAGTGAATGACCGCAGCAAAGATATGTATAAAGCGTAAGGCACAGCTCGCCCGAGTTGACTCTGTCGTATTCAGCCATTTCCGAAACGCGGCTGTCAAACACGGTTCCCTTTCGCAGTGCCGAACGCAAAAACAGAAGCTGTGCATAATCCTCCGCAAAGACCGATAAACCGCTTTTACCCTTTTCGTTCAGATAATCGAGCGCCTCAAGCGTCTCACGATACAGGCGCGCCGCAGAAAAAATGCCGTTCAGCCGTGCCGAGACCGCTATTTCGATTCCGTTTTGCTCTGCCGCCTCGGACAGTCTTTGCATACTGTGGTCGCCGTGCAAAAACATTATTGTTTTATCCTTATACACAAACGGGTGAGATGCGTGAAATTCGCTTGCCATTTGAGCTTGTAAAAACGCGGCGGCTGCGGGAGTGCAGTGCCGCAGGTCTATCAGCGCAAGCCGCTCGGGGTTGAAATTTGAAAGATAGGTAGCTTGCGCGCGGATTTTAAAATGCTCCTCATCGGAAAATTCTCCGTCAAAAAGCGCCGAAAGTATTTCCTCGGCTGTTCCGTCCGCAGTCTGCCTGCGTTCAAAAAACAGCTGCTTTGAAACAAGCGCGGATATGAAGTGTATTTCATCATCGCTGAAAGGGCATACTTTCGGCACATAAAGCATAAGCATATATCCATGTACCGTGCCGCGGCTTTCAAGCTGAATAACGCGGTATTTTCTGCCGTTCATCTCAACGCTGAAATCGTCTTCCCCGCAGTGCGCCGAAATTGCGGCGCAATCCTCAAGAGCCAGCTCGCCGTGGCTTACCGCCACACGGTATACGGGGTCGTCATATTCGCCCGCAGCACAGCTTGCGGCGATGTGATAAGCGTCATCCGCCACAATTACAGGACATTCAAGCTCGGTGCTCACCGCCTTTGTCAGCGCCGAAAGCGTATTTTCCTCCAGAAATACATTTAAAAGCTTTTCCTTTATCACCGAATCATCCCCCTGTGCCGACAGCACAATTAAATCCGTTTTAATTATAGCGTCGTACAGCCCGAAAATCAAGATAAATCACGCACGGCGGCTTCAAAATTAACACGCAGTTAAAATTTATTTTAGGTTTTTATAGTAAAATAAACATATCAAATAAGAATTAAGGAAGTGATGGTATGAACGGAAATAACGGCTACTCGGGAAACGACATAACGCCCGAGATACTCAACTACTCCGAGCTTTGCACAGGCAATTGCAGGATCGAACCGCAGCTGTACATCGAACATAAGGTAAACAGGGGGCTGCGCGATTTAAACGGTAAGGGCGTGCTTACGGGGCTTACCGAAATATCCGAAATAGTTTCCAAAAAAACAGTGAACGGTGAGGAGGTTCCCTGCCGCGGCAAGCTTTATTACAGAGGCTATGATGTTGAGCAGCTGGTTGCGGGCTTTATAAAGGACGGTCGCTTCGGCTTTGAGGAAATAGTTTATCTGCTGCTTTTCGGGCAGCTGCCGAAGAAGGAGCAGCTGACGGACTTCTGTGCGCTTCTTTCCTCATACCGAACCCTGCCGGGCTCCTTTGTGCGGGACATTATCATGAAAGCCCCCTCCGCCAATATGATGAATTCCCTGGCGCGCAGCGTTTTGACGCTTTATTCCTATGACGCAAACGCCGAGGATACCTCGGTTCCGAATGTGCTGCGCCAATGCCTGCAGCTTATTGCAAGGTTTCCGCTGCTTTCGGTATACGGTTATCATTCGTACGATTATTATCTTCGCGGCAGCAACAGCTTTTTCATTCACGAGCCGCGCGCCGAGCTTTCCACTGCGGAAAACATACTTTATATGCTGAGGATCGACGGTAAGTATACCCCGCTTGAAGCCAAGGTGCTTGACGCGGCATTGGTACTTCACGCAGAGCACGGCGGCGGTAATAACTCAACCTTTACCACGCATGTCGTATCGTCCTCGGGAACGGACACATATTCCGCAATCGCGGCGGCGCTCGGCTCGCTCAAAGGCCCGAAGCACGGCGGAGCTAACATTAAGGTTTGCGCGATGTTCAACGATATAAAGGAAAATGTGAAGGACTGGAATGACGAAGAGGAGATATCTGCCTATCTTAAAAAGATACTTCACAAGGAAGCGTTTGACAAGACCGGTCTTATTTACGGCGTAGGTCACGCGGTATACTCCGTTTCGGACCCGAGAGCCGAGGTCTTCAAAGGCTTTGTCAAATCCCTTTCGGAGGAAAAGGGACTTGACCGCGAATACGGACTTTATTCTGCGGTTGAACGGCTTGCGCCCGAAATCATTGCCGGAGAGAGAAAGATGTATAAAGGCGTCAGCGTAAATGTGGATTTCTACAGCGGCTTTGTTTACGATATGTTAGGACTGCCGCATGAGCTCTACACGCCCCTGTTCGCAATAGCGCGCATAGCAGGTTGGAGCGCTCACCGAATCGAAGAGCTGCTGAACGCCGGAAAAATTATCCGCCCCGCGTATATGAGCGTACAGCCCCACAGAAACTACAAGCCTATCGGCGAAAGATAAGTCTAACGCCTTTCAGGGCTGATTGATTGAAAACCGAACATAAGCATAAGAAAACCCCCTCGGTATTGATTGCTCGATACCGAGGGGATTTGTGTTGAAATCAATTATTCAGCTTTCTTTTTTCTGCCGAGAATAACATTTGTGATTATTCCGAGGATAAGCGCGCAGGCAATAGATGTGATTGTGATCTTTCCGAACGATACGGTAAGTCCGCCGATTCCGCAAATAAGGATTACGGCCACAACAAAGAGGTTTCTGTTGTCGTTAAGGTCAACCTCCTGTATCATCTTAAGACCGGATACCGCAATGAATCCGTACAGGGTAACGCATACGCCGCCCATTACGCAGTTCGGAATTGTGGAGAGGAAGGTTACGAACGGCCCGAAGAAGGAGATTATTATTGCCATCACCGCAGTTGCGAAAATGGTTACGACAGAAGCATTTCCCGTTATTGCAACGCAGCCTACCGATTCGCCGTAGGTTGTGTTCGGGCAGCCGCCGAACAAAGCTCCTGCGACAGAGCCTACGCCGTCGCCGAGAAGAGTTCTGTGAAGTCCGGGCTCCTCAAGCAGATCCTTTTCAATTACGGAGGAGAGATTCTTATGGTCGGCAATGTGCTCTGCGAATACAACGAAGGCAACCGGTACATACGCTACCGCAACGGTCGCTATGTACTGACCGTCAATCTTTCCGAAGCCCTTTGCTGCCTCAAGGAAGGTGAAATCGGGAACGGAAACAATGCCCATATTTCTGAAGACTTCAAAGTTGATTATCTGCAGTGACGGATTATCGGTCGCAATTCCGATAACCGTGAAGATCGCGACGGCGGCATATCCCGCAAGTATACCGATGATGAAGGGTATGAGCTTCACCATTTTCTTGCCGTAAACCGAGCAGATGGTTACAACCAAAAGGGTAATAAGTCCGCAAAGCAGGCAGATAAGCGGGTTTGCAGCGGAATTACCTTCAGCGTCAAGCACCTTGCCCTTTGTTATATCGCTTACCGCATTTGCCGCAAGAGATAAGCCGATTATCGAAACGGTAGGCCCGATAACCACTGCAGGCATCAATTTATTGATCCAACCGACGCCGACAAATTTAACTATAATTGCAATTATAACATAAACGATTCCCGCAAAGGCAGCACCGATGATCAATCCGGCATGTCCCGCCTCAGCCGATACGGCGCCTGCGAACGCCGCAAGCATTGAGCCTATAAACGCGAATGATGAGCCTAAAAATACCGGGCTTCTGAATTTGGTGAACAAAAGATATACGAGTGTTCCGATACCCGCACCGAAAAGTGCCGCCGATTGCGACATCCCGTTCTGCACAATAGTCGGAACGGCAATTGTTGCCGCAAGAATCGCAAGCAGCTGCTGCAGTGCGAAAATTACGACCTTGCCGAAGCTCGGCTTGTCCTTAACATCATAAATGAGTTTCATATTTTTCTTCCTCCGTTTTTCAGCGCCGAGCCCCTTACGAATCCCGCCGCATTTTTTATATACACGGTATGAACCGTTTATACCTCGTAAAGCTCCGCCGCGGTCATGTCGTCATACGGCGGAATTTTAACCGCAATGACCTCGTTTTTGGAGGTCGGGACATTTTTACCGACATAGTCGCCGCGTATCGGCAGCTCCCTGTGTCCCCTGTCAACCAGCACCGCAAGCTGCACCGCCGCCGCTCTGCCGTGGCTCATAAGCGCGTCAAGCGCCGCGCGCACCGTTCTGCCGGTGTAAAGCACATCGTCAACCAGAATCACCTTTTTATCGGCTACGGAAAAATCAAGCTCGGTAGGGTGGATAACGGGGTCTGGTGATATTGCGGTAAGATCATCGCGGTAAAAGGTTATGTCAAGCTCGCCTGTAGGTACTCTTACTCCCTCTATTGCGAAAATATTATCGGACAGTATTTTCGCAAGCGCTGTTCCTCTGCGCTTTATTCCGATTATGCAGAGGTTTTCGGTGCCGTTGTTTTTTTCGAGAATTTCGTGGGAAATGCGTTTGAGCGCACGCGCCACCGCCGCCTCGTCCATAAGAGTTGCCTTGAATTTTTCCATTTCTCAACACTCCCTCAAAAAAGCATTAAAAAAGCGCCCTGCACACGGCAAGGCGCTGAAGCACAGCAAACACAGGCATAAAATGCCCTCTTTTTCAGCCTTGCCGGTATCTCTGTACCGTCTTAAAGGATTCACTGAAAATTACTATACCACACTTTTCTTCGGTTGTAAAGACCTTTTTTATTTTTTGTCGAATTTTGTTTTATTTCTTTTTGCTGTTCACATACTCAACATATTCCTCAAGGCACATATTCAGCCTGTTCATTTCCTTGGCATTGTTTATGCCCACAAAACGGTAATGCCAGGATTCATAAATTATACCGGTTTTTTCCTGCTTATCCTTCGGAAAACGCAGAACAAAGCCGTAATCCGCAGCATGCTCCTGCATCCAGGTGAACATAGGCGTGCTTTCAAAGCTGTCCTCCGCAATATTGAAATCGGCGGAAAAGCCCGTGTTGTGCTCGCTGGTGCCGGGTCTCGTCACTACCGTTGCCGCCTTTGCTTCCGCTGCCTCGCTTGAAAGCCCCGTTGCGAGCCACTTTTTGGTCTCGTTATCGAAAAGCATTTTTTGTGTTGAATACGAACGGTACGGCGAACGGACATAGAGCCAGTTCTTCGAGTCGGTTTGGGTCGCGCGTTGGGCGTCTATCATCGCCTGCATATACGGCCATACATTTTTATCTATCTGCTTCAGCATACCGTTGATATATTTTGTGGGAATTTCGGTAAGGCTGCCCTCGTAATCGTAATTCTCGGGCAGCGGGTTCTGTGCGTTTACAAGTAAAAGCTGCTCATAGTTTGCGTCCAAGCCGTTAGGCCCTGTTGCAGGGTAGCTCGGCGTTGGGTCTTCGCTCGATACATCGGATACGATTTCGCCCGCTGCGCTGCTGCTCCCTTGCGAAACATCCGAGCCATCAGTCTTTTTGCCGCCGAACGCCGACTTTATAACAAACGCTATCAGTAAAATCAGCGCTGCCAAAATGCAAACGCAAACGGCAATGAAAATTCTGCGCTTTACTATTGCCTTATGTCTTTCCGCTCTTGTCATTTTTTATACTCTCCTTATTCGTCAAGCTTTAATACCGCCATAAACGCCTCCTGCGGAACCTCCACAGAGCCTAAGCGGCGCATGCGTTTTTTACCCTCCTTCTGCTTTTCAAGCAGCTTTTTCTTTCGGGTAATATCGCCGCCGTAGCACTTTGCAAGAACATCCTTTCTGAGTGCCTTAACCGTTTCGCGCGCGATTATCTTGCCGGACACCGCCACCTGTATAGGCACCTCGAAAAGCTGGCGCGGAATGTAATCCTTCAGTTTTTCGGCAATGCGGCGGGCTTTATTGTATGCGTTATCCGAATGGACTATAAAGGAAAGTGCGTCCACCACATCGCCCGCAAGCATAACATCCAGCTTTACAAGCTTTGATTTTTCATAGCCCTTTGCCTCGTAATCATAGCTTGCATAGCCCTTTGTGCGGGATTTGAGCGCGTCAAAGAAATCGTAAACAATTTCGCCCATAGGCATTACATAGTGAATATCCACCCTGTCGCCCATGTACTTCATATCGGTATACACTCCTCGGCGCTCCTCGCAAAGCTGCATAATCGCGCCGACATATTCGCTCGGGCTGTATATATGCACATCCGCCACAGGCTCAAGCGCCTCGGCTATAACTGCCGGGTCGGGGTAGTTTGTGGGGTTATCCACCGTTACGGTCTCACCGTTTGTAAGCAGGAATTTATACTCAACGCTCGGCGCGGTGGTAACAAGATCGAGATTATACTCGCGTTCGAGCCGTTCCTCGATGATTTCCATATGTAAAAGCCCCAAAAAGCCGCAGCGGAAGCCGAAGCCGAGCGCCTTTGAGCTTTCGGGCTCGAAAAGCAGCGACGCATCGTTAAGGCTCAATTTTTCAAGCGCTTCGCGAAGGTCGGGGTACTTTGCGCCGTCAGCCGGGTAAATTCCGCAGAAGACTACGGGATTCACCTTTCTGTACCCCTCAAGCGGAGCGTCCGCCGGGTTTTCGGCAAGGGTCACGGTATCGCCCACACGCGCCTCGTCCACCGTTTTGATTGACGCGGTAAGATAGCCTACCTCGCCCGCTTCAAGCGTATCGCACGGCTCCATATAGGTTGCGCGCTTTCTGCCTATTTCAACCGTATCAAAATCGGCGCCGGTTGCCATCATTTTAATTTTATCCCCTGTTTTAAGCCTGCCGCTTATTACCCTGAAATAAACCACAACACCCTTGTACGGGTCGTAATAGGAATCGAATACGAGCGCCTTAAGCGGTGCGGATCTGTCGCCCTTGGGAGCCGGAATATCGGTAACGATGCGCTCCAGCACCTCTTCGACATTGAGTCCCGTTTTGGCGGATATCATGGGTGCGTCCTCTGCGGGAATGCCTATAACATCCTCAATTTCCTTTTTGACCCGCTCCGGCTCTGCGGAGGGCAGATCAATCTTGTTTATAACCGGCAAAAGCTCCAGCCCGTGATCCACCGCCAAATAGGTGTTGGCAAGGGTCTGCGCCTCGATTCCCTGCGACGCGTCTACCACAAGCACCGCACCCTCGCACGCCGCAAGCGAACGCGAAACCTCATAGTTAAAGTCAACATGTCCCGGAGTATCTATAAGATTCAGCTCATACTCCCTGCCGTCCTTCGCCTTATAATAAAGGGTTACGGCGTGAGCCTTAATGGTAATGCCGCGCTCGCGCTCTAAGTCCATGCTGTCAAGTATCTGTTCCTCCATATCGCGCTCGGCTACCGATTGCGTAAGCTCCAAAAGCCTGTCTGCAAGGGTCGATTTGCCGTGGTCTATATGCGCCACTATGCAGAAATTTCTTATGTTTTCAAGCGGAAAAGCCACTGTTGTTTCTCCTTGTTAATAAAATTCCATTTAATTATAATACATTTGATTGCTTTTTTCAATTCTTTTTAATTCAAAGAATAAAAAAACGGACAAAACCTTAAAGCATCTCACAAAACACAGAAAGAACCGCAGCCGTTCTTGAAAAGCGGTTTGCGGTTCCTTGATTTAAAATTACTGTTCCATTATGGCTCTGAACTCATCGCCCGAAATTTTTTCCTTTTCAAACAAAACCTTGGCAACGGCGTGCAGCTTCGGCATAGCATTATTCAAAAGCTCCAGTGCCTTTGCATACTGTTTCATTACGACTGCCTCGATCTCCTCATCGATTGCGGCGGCAGTCTTCTCCGAATAGTTCGGTGTGGACGAGAAATCACGGCCCAAAAATACTTCGTTATTATCATGACCGTAGGTAACCAGACCGAGTCTGTCGCTCATGCCGAACTTGGTTATCATCTGTCTTGCAAGCGAGGTTGCGCGCTCAATATCGTTTGAAGCGCCCGTGCATACATCATCCTGCGTCAGCTGCTCTGCTGCTCTGCCGCCGAGCAAGGAGCATATCTGCTCGGAAAGCTGATTTTTAGATGTGTGACCCTTTTCGTCAACCGGCAGATACATTGTATAGCCCGCAGCCATGCCGCGCTGAATAATGGAGATTTGATGAACGGGATCCTGCGTGGGCAGGAAGTAAGAAACGATTGCGTGACCCGCCTCATGGTATGCGGTAACCTTTTTATCCTTATCCGATACAATGTGGGATTTTTTCTCCGCACCCATAACCACCTTAATGGTGGCTTCCTCGATCTCCTGCTGTGTGATTGCCTTTTTACCGTGCCGCACAGCAAGCAGCGCCGCCTCGTTAAGCAGGTTTGCAAGATCCGCTCCCGTAAAGCCCGAGGTGGATTTTGCGATGGTGGCAAGGTTAACATCGGGACCGAGCGGTTTGCCTCTTGAATGAACCTTGAGTATTTCCTCCCTGCCCTTAACGTCGGGGTAGTTTACGGTTATCTGACGGTCGAAACGACCCGGGCGCAGAAGCGCCTTGTCGAGAATATCGGGGCGGTTGGTCGCCGCCATTACTATAACGCCCTCATTAGCGCCGAAGCCATCCATTTCAACAAGCAGCTGGTTAAGCGTCTGCTCGCGCTCATCGTGACCGCCGCCGAGACCCGCGCCTCGCTGCCTGCCCACCGCATCTATTTCATCAATAAATATAATGGCCGGAGCCTCGCGCTTTGCCTCGCCGAAAAGGTCGCGCACACGCGAAGCTCCCACGCCTACGAACATTTCAACGAAATCCGAGCCCGAAATTGAGAAGAAGGGGACTCCCGCCTCGCCTGCAACCGCACGCGCAAGTAAAGTTTTACCCGTTCCGGGAGGGCCCACAAGCAAAACGCCCTTGGGTATTTTAGCGCCCAGCTCGTTATACTTTTTCGGGTCTTTGAGGAAATCGACTATTTCAGCCATTTCCTCTTTTTCCTCGTCTGCTCCCGCAACATCCGCAAATGTGGTCTTGCGCCTGCCGTCATCCTTTCGGACTTTTGCTTTTCCGAAGCCCATGGTTTTATCCGTACCCATTGAGGCGTTCATACGCTTCATGATAAATACCCAGAATAGCACCATAACTCCGAGGGTTATAAGAGTCGGCAGCAGATTCATTATCCATGCGGTCTCTCCGCCGGATTTATAATCGTACTTGATTATTTTATCAGTTCCGATGTTTTCGGTATTGTTTTTCAGCACAAAATCGTTGACGTCGTTATAAAATATCGAGGGGTCGGCAACCGTATAACGGTAGCTTTTGCCGTCGTCGCGCTTTGTGTAGATAAGCTGACCGCTGTGGAGATTTAAGCTGAACTCGGAAATTTTATTTTCCGTAACCAACTCAACGATTTCATAATACTTTGTTTCAACCGTGGTTTTTGAAAGATAGGAAACCGAAAGCACCGCGATTATGAACGCAATGGGGATTCCTATAAACAAAAGCACATTTTTCAAATTCTTGTTCAAGGGTTAAAGCTCCTTTCCTATTTGTCGGCGTAGACCTTAGGTGATAAAACCCCGACATAAGGCAAATTTCTGTATTTTTCATCATAATCAAGCCCATAGCCGATTACAAATTCATCCGGTATTACTTTTCCCACATAGTCCGCCTGAATATCCGCGCGGCGGTTTGCGGGTTTATCCAAAAACGCGCAAACCTTAATGCTTGCGGCGTTTCTGTCCATCAAAACATTTTTCAGGTAAGCCAGCGTAACGCCCGAATCGAGAATATCCTCAACCAACAGTATATCGCAGCCGTCCGGGTCAATATCAAGGTCCTTTTTGAATTTAACAACGCCCGTGGTTTTGGTTCCGCTGTAAGAGGATACCGCCATAAAATCGATTTGACAGTCGCAGGTTATCGAGCGCATTAAGTCCGCCATAAACACGACAGCACCCTTGAGCACGCTCACAAGCAGCAGGCGCTTGCCCTCGTAATCCTTTGAAATCTGCTCGCCCAAGCGCTTACAGATTGCTTTTGCCTCCTCCTCTGTCACCAGTATTCTTTCCACATCCTTGTCAAGCGACAATTCGTTCAACCCCTTAATCCGTAATATTTTGCACCGCCGAAGCGGTAATAACCGTAATCTCCTTCGTTTTTTTTGTGACCGCACAGCGGTCGGCAACGCCTATGCCGTATATCCATATAACACCCTTATCGTCCGCAATGACGGGAAGATGCTCCCTCATATTCTCAGGTACGGCAAGCTCATTATAAAGCTTTTTGAGAGTTTTGGTGCAGCCGCGGCCCGCAAGCCTTATGCTGTCGCCCGGCTGCCTTGTTCTCAATACAGATTGTCCTATAATTTTATCACAGGCAATCGAATTTTTTAATAACAAATTATTAACTTTTTCGTCTTTTGTAAATAAATCGTTAATTCGCCGCTCCGTTTTAACCTCAAATAGGTATTTTTTACCCTTTTCGGCACTTACATCTTTAATCTTCAGTATTTTATTTTTGCAAACGCCCTCGAAATCACCGGGCAGGCTCGTCCTTCCGCCGTTGAGGGCGGTATAATACAAAGCCTCTGTGTGTGTATTGTCGGGCTGAAGACCCGTGCATATTTCCGCAAAGCGCCTGATTGCCGCCTTTGCGGCTGCAGGGTGCGGCAATGAGGCTACACACAGTCCGCCGTCCCTTATATTGTCCGACAAAAATTTGTCGGCAATACCCGATATAAAGTCGTTTGCTTCCGAAAGCGATAAAACCGTCCTCATAACCGCCGTTTCGGCTGACGGATTTATCTCCTTCAAAATCGGTATTACATTGTGCCTTATCCGGTTTCGTGTATAATCATCGGATAAATTGGTGCTGTCGGTAATAAATTCGAGATGATTATCTCTGCAGTATTCCTCGATATCCTCCCGTGTACAAAAAAGCAGCGGGCGGATAAATTTGCCTCTTTTCGGCGGTATTCCGCACAGTCCGCCGAGCGCCGCTCCGCGCGTTAAATTAAAAAGCACGGTTTCAAAATTGTCGCTCGCGGTGTGCGCCGTGGCAACAAGCCCCTCTGCCCTTTCCAAAAAAGCGTAGCGAAGAAGCCGCGCCGCGGTTTCCTCGCTTATTTTATTTTCCGCCGCGTATTTCGGAACATCGCCGCGCCCCGCAATAAACGGAACGCCGAGTCTTTCGCAAAGTTCCCGTGCAAAGGCTTCGTCCCTGTCAGCCTCCGCGCCGCGTATCATATGGTTAAAATGCGCAGCCGATACGGAAATACCGAGCTTTTTTTGCAGCTGCAGCAGAGCAAAAAGCAGGGACACCGAATCCGCCCCGCCCGACAGCGCAACCGTAACACTTTCGCCGCATGATAACAGCGAAAAACGCTTTACGGCGTTTAAAATCTTTTCTTCCATCACCTGAACACATCCACAGAAGTAAATCTGGTAAACTGACCGTCCCAGTGAAGCGGTATCGTACCGATCTCACCGTGGCGGTTTTTAGCCACAATGCATTCCGATTTTGTTTGATCGCTCAAATCCTCGTCATCGGATTTTTCACTATCGTAATATGCGTCGCGGTAGAGGAAGAGCACTATATCCGCATCCTGCTCAATAGAGCCCGAATCTCTTAAATCCGAGAGTGCAGGCTTATGCGATTTACCCTTTGCCTCGGTGCCGCGCGAAAGCTGCGCGCAGGCAATAACCGGAACCTTAAGCTCCTTTGCCATTATTTTAAGGTTACGGGTGATTTCCGAAATTTCCTGTACACGGTTATCAATCTGCCTCGCGGAGTGCATAAGACCCAAATAGTCAATAACCACAAGATCTACCTTTTTCATTCTTCTGAGCTTTGCCTTCATTTCGGGCACGGTTATAGATGAGGTCTCGTCGAAATATATATCCGCCTTTGAAAGCGCATCGCCCGCCTGTGCAAGCCTTGTCCACTCGTCCTCATCAAGCTCGCCTGTGCGGAGCTTTTCGCTCTTTATACCAGCCTCGCTTGAAAGCATACGCTGTGCCAACTGGTCGCGGGTCATTTCAAGCGAGAAAAAGCAGACCGTTCTGCCGGTATTAACCGCCACATTCCGCACAATATTAAGCGCAAACGAGGTTTTACCCATACCTGGGCGCGCGCCGAGGATTATAAGGTCGGATTTATTAAGTCCCGTTATCATCCTGTCAAGCTCGCCTATACCGCAGGGTATACCCACATAGTCCGCGCGGGTCTCGGGGTCTGCCATTTTGGAAAGTCGGTCATAGGTCTCGTTTTCAATTACGCTTTTAATGTGCGTAAGACCGGTTACTTCCCTGCCCTGACGAATTTCGTAAATGCGCTGTTCGGCGCTGTCAAGCAGGCGGGAGGAATCAAGCGCGTTATCGTTAATATCCTTGATTATATCCTGCGCCGCCGTCATAAGCGAACGCGCGGTATAGCGTTCCCTTACGATTGCCACATATGTAAGCACATTCGCGGCAGACGGAACGGTTTGCACCAATTGAGTGAGATATGCTTTCCCGCCCGCCTCGTCATAAACGCCGTCGCGCTTCAGCTTTTCAAGCAGTGATATAAAATCGATGGTCTGGCTGAGCTCATACATTTCAGCCAAGGTCGCATATATTTCGCGGTGCTGCGGAATATAGAAATACTCGGCTTTAATAGATGTTGCAACATCATTAAGGCATTTGGGGTCTATAATAATAGACCCCAAAACTGCCTGCTCCGCTTCAACGGAATACGGCAGCCGTGCCCCGTCAAGGTCGTAGATAAGCTTTTCGTCAGCCATCCTTTTTACTCCGTTACCTTAACTGTCAGCTTTGCGGAAATGCCCTTGTGCAGCTTTATCTCTGCAGTGTACTCACCGAAAGCCTTTATATCCGCCACGCTCATTTTTTTACGGTCGATTTCAATTCCGAAGGCATTTTTAATTTCAGCCGCTATTTCCTTTGAGGTAACAGAACCGAAAAGTCTGCCGCCCGAGCCTGCCTTTGCCGTAATTGTAACGGTTTTGCCGTTCAGCTTTTCGGCAAGCGCATTTGCCGCGGCAATTTCCTCCTTAAGGTGGTGTTCCTTTGCCTCCTCGCGGTTTTTAAGCTCGTTTAAAGCGGCGTTATCCGCCTCTACCGCCAATTTCTTCGGGAAAAGGAAATTGCGGGCGTAGCCGTCGGATACATTGCAGAGCTCACCCTTTTTGCCGTGACCCTTGACATCCTGTAACAATACTACCTTCATTTGCTTTAAACCTCCATTATTATGGGAAGAATCATAGGCGCGCGGCGCGTTTTTGTGGTCACATAACGCGATACACGCTCTTTAATTTTTGTTTTGACCGATGCCCAGTCGTGAATACCCGCCGACATTGAATAGTCAACCGTATCGCAGACTAAATGGCTTATGTCGTTCATCATTCTTTCGGATTCCTTAACATATACAAATCCTCGGGATACCACATCGGGGCCCGAAATTATCGCATGAGTCACGCTGTCGATAGATACGGCAATGATAATAATACCGTCATCTGCCAAATGCTTTCTGTCACGCAGAACTATGCTGCCGACATCGCCGACTCCGAGTCCGTCAACCAGTACTCTGCCCGCCTGAACGGTTTCGGTGGATTTAATGCTCTTATCTGTAACCTCAATAACGCTGCCGTTCGAGGCTATTAAAATATTATCCTCGGGTATGCCCATTTGCCGCGCAAGACCCGCATGCTTTACAAGGTGCATCTGCTCGCCGTGCAGGGGAATAAAGTATTTCGGCTTGATAATGCTCATCATAAGCTTTAATTCCTCTTGGCAGGCGTGTCCGGAAACGTGAACATCGTACATTCTCTCATACACAACATTCGCGCCGCGCTTCATGAGCTCGTTTATAACCTTATTAACAAGCTTTTCGTTGCCGGGAATCGGATTTGCCGAAATTATTATCATATCCCCCGGTATAATTTCAACCTGCCTGTGCTCCGAAAATGCAATGCGGTGCAGCGCAGACATCGGCTCGCCCTGGCTGCCCGTGGTTACGATAACCATTTCATTTGCGGGGTAATTTCTTATCATTTCGATATCAACCAGCACATTGTCCGGCACATTGAGATATCCGAGGTTTGCGGCAACATTGACAACATTTATCATGCTTCTGCCCGAAACCGCAACCTTTCTGCCGCAGCGCACCGCTTCATCGATTATCTGCTGAATACGGTGAATATTGGACGAGAAGGTGGCTACTATAATGCGGCTGTCCCCTGCCTGACCGAAAAGCTTTGAAAACGACTCGCCGACTATGCGCTCCGACGGAGTATATCCGGGTCTTGCAGCGTTTGTTGAGTCGGACATAAGCGCCAAAACGCCCTGCTTGCCGAGCTCCGAAAATCTTCCGATATCTATAACAAAATCATCTATCGGTGTAGTGTCAATCTTAAAGTCGCCCGTTTGCACAACAGTGCCCGCACCGCAGGTTATCGCAAAGCCGACCGAATCGGGGATAGAGTGATTCACATGTATAAATTCCACCGTGAATTTGCCGAGCTTCACCGTCTCGCCGGGAGCTACGGTGTTAAGCTTTGCGCTGGACAGCAGGCGGTGCTCCTTAAGCTTGCCCTCTATAAGCCCGATTGTCAGGCGTGTGGCGTATATCGGAACATTAAAGTTGCGCAGCAAATACGGTATTGCGCCGATGTGATCCTCATGACCGTGGGTCACAACCATACCCTTGATCTTATCCTTGTTTTCAAGCACATAGGTGAAATCGGGTATTACAATATCGATACCCGGGGTTTCCTCATCCGGGAAGGACATACCGCAGTCCACCAAGAACATATCGCCGTCATATTCATACAGGGTTATGTTCTTTCCTATCTCACCGAGACCGCCGAGCGGTATTATTTTAAGCGGCTTTTTATTTCTTGCGCCGGTGTTTTTTCTGGGGGTATAGCTTCTTGTTTTGGCTGCGGCTGCGGTACCCGTGCGCTTCTGCACGGTCCTTTGTGCCGCAGGCTTTTCCGATGCCCTTTTGGTCTCGACCGTCGTTTTGGCTTCCGCCGTTTTCTTGGCGGGGGTCTTTCTGTATCTTCCGCTTGTTCCCGTACTCTTACCTACATTCTTTTTTTCGTTTGTTTCATTCATTAAATAGATTTCCTCCGAATTTTTTCTTTTTTAATTTTTTATAAAAATACCGGCTCTCACTTACCGATATCAATAAACCTTACATACACTGTATATTTTACATTCTGTGCGGTACTCTTGTCAAGTTTTTTGTCTCTCTGTATGATATTTGGTGCTTTTTAACCTCAATATTCAAAAAGCCGTCGAAAAATTCATTTAATTCCGCATTACGCATTCCGAATATTATATTTACAGTCTGTCAATAAACCCCAAATCCTATTTCTGCGGCGTTCACGCCGCATCTCTGTTTTTCCGCTGACATGCGCGGCGGAAAAACACCTTGTAAGCGAAAAATAGCTTAAAAAGCTATTTTTAAGAACACTGGGGTGGTATTGGCGGGGATAGAGTGCAGCCAAAAATCTTTGATTTTTGCGAGCGGCATTCCCGCCAAGAGCGTGTCGAAAAATCGACACGCTCAACTATATGTATTTGTGCTGCGATTTGCGATTAACGCCCAATATCCCGCCTATTACCGACGACAGCATAAGAATAACAAAGCGGAACAGCGTGTTCTGCGTAAGTCCGCCGCGGTTTATCATCAGCGATATAAGCGTTAAAACACAAAAAACAATTCCGCCGACCGCCGCGCCCGTAAGCCAGCCGCGGCTGCCGTTTTTTCCCGAAAGATAAAACGCCGCCGCAAAAGCGCCCGAAGCCGCCGAAAGCGTTGCAAAAAGTGCGGAATACTTAAAGCCCGCCGCAAAAATATACATTATGAGCGCAAAAAGCATTACCGCCGCCGCGAAAACCGCCGCAAACAGCAGCAAAGCCTTGATTATTAAACCGATTTTTCCGCTCTTTCCCGTTAAAAGGTCTTTTTTCATAGAAATTCCCTCCCGAATAATTATATTCGGGAGGGACAAAATGTATTACTTATTATTTTGTAACCGTGTCGTCATGAACCGTAAGATTGGTCTGTAACGCCCAGCGAGCAATCGTAAGCTTACTGTGGTCGCTTGCGGACTCGATTACGATGGTTTCCTCTTTAAGAGAAATAACCCTGCCGTAAATTCCGCCGATAGTAACAATTTCATCCCCTACCTGGAGATTATCACGCATTTTCTTTTCTTCTTTTTGTTTTTTGCGCTGCGGCCGTATCATAATAAAATACATAGCGCCGAAAATAACCGCAAGCCATACAATCATTAAAATCATGCTCTGCGGGCCGTTCGCAGCGGTGTTTGTTGCGGCACTGTCTGCCAAAGTTATAGGATTAAAATTCATTTATTTTTGCCCTCCAAAAAGCTATTGAATATATTATATACCATATTCCGTTTTATTGCAAGATAATTTTAACAAAGTCCGCGGTTCAGGTGGAATTCCCGCGTTATTCCTCCGTATTTTCTTCGGAAATCTGCTTACTTTCCTTGTATATTTTTTTATAATCGGTCGGGTCGTATTCCTCCAGGAAGGCTTCCCATTGCTCGTCGGAAATATCGTCGGAATTAAGGCTGTAAAGCGCGTAAAGATTATCCAAAACCTTTTTGTACTGCTTTTCGGTCTTAAAGCGTGCTCTTACCGCAATCACGGTTGTAACAGCCATTAAAATTACAAGAATCAAAAGCGGAGCGAAATGCCGCCAAAAATAAGAGACCTTAAAGCCCATTACGCCGAGCGAATCCTTCATGATAGCGCCGAAAACCACCACCAGCATAATTTCGGGCAGTACACTTAAAATTCCCGAAACAAGCTTAAACCGCGTAAAGCTTAAAACATAACCCGCGATTATAAGCACAGTGCATACAATAACCGTAATAAGCGAGTTTAAGATACCCTTAAAATTATCCGTTCCGAGCCTTGTTAACAGCATGCCGCATATAAACAGCAGATTTATACCCATAGTGTAAATAAAAAGCAAAGTATAGCTGACTCTCAGCGCCTTATACAGCCTTCCGTCTGTTTTGGCGTATGTAATTCCGTGCTTTTCCTCAACCATTCTGACGCGTCTTAAAACGCTTTCCTGCATTTTCATTATTTTTCGCCGCCTTTTTCAATTTCGAAGGAATCAATTATGCTCTCAAGCATTTTGAAATTCTTTTTCATATACGAGGGCTGCGATGAAAAGGTCACCCAGAAAAATTCATCGCTTTCCTTAAACTCAACATAGCAGAAATACTGGTAAATTTTCGATTCCTTATATTCTGCGGAGTAAAGCTCGGTTGTTATCTTCTTATCTGTTGATGAGAAGGCAGGCGTATGCTCCACCTTTTGAACATTTATATAACGCTCGGTGTTATCCTTCGATTGCTGCGACAGAATATCGATGATGTTTGTACCGCTTGCAAAATCGGAGCGGTAATAGCCGAAGATTCCCATGCCGACCGAATCGTTTCCGCAGTACCAGTCAAGCTCGGTATCCTTATTGTCGTCCTTCCAGTCAGCCGGCGTTCTGAATTTCAGATTGAATTTTTCGACCTTAAATTCCTTTTCCGGCTCCGCCTTTGCGCCGACAAGCGCAGTATCGGAAGAGGTCTGTCCCGCGCCGCCGCACCCGGCGAAAGCCAAGGCGCAAACGAGAGCCAGCAAAATTGCCGCCGCTTTTTTTATTTTCAAACCGTTCATCCCCTACAGTTTTATTTTCCCCTTAAAATTCTCTGCACCCTCGGGTGAAGCATATGCATATAAACCGCTGCCGAGCGCGAAACGGCAATATCGTAAAGCACAAACACAGCATTGCCGAGCAGCAGAAAAATATACTCGCTGTATTTACCGAGCTCCCCGAATTCTTCAAGGGATACTCCGAAAAGGCGGGCAAAAACCGCATAAACCGCAATGATTGCCGCATTGAAAACCGCAAGCTTTAAGATCCACTCGACAATGCGGCTTTTGCGCCTGTCAAAAACCGCCTTTAAAATAGGATAATACCCGAAAAAGCAGATATACAAAAGCTTGCCCTCCGGCTCTGCAAACAGAAATACAAGCACCGAGGCGGCGGCATACGCGCCGAGCGCCCATTTGTATCCCGCTTCGATTACCGCGACCATTATAAACAGCCCCGCAACGGCGGGCACCGCGTAGGTCAAATACGGAAAATAGGAAAGCAGCATAAAAACCGCCGACAGCGCCGCGAGTATTCCGCAGAGTGTGATTTTAACCGTTTGTTTCATATCAGCAGCATGGTATCAGGTCGCCGCCCATACACTCGCAGCAGCAATCGGCGCAAACAAGCCCCTGGCACACATCGCACGCGCTGCAGCTGCCGTTTCCGCCGTAGCTGCGGTAGGGGTTATACTGTCTTCCCTGTTGGCGCGCGGCATTTTGCGCTGCGTTTTGGTACTCGGGGTTATTCGGGTTCATTCTTGCAGCCGTTGAAAAGCTTGTAAACGCCTGGTCAAACCAGCCGCGGCGATAAAGCACCGTACCGTTTAAAAAATACCACTCGGCGTCCCGCTGCTGCGGCGGTACGCCGTCAAGCACCTCCTGCGCCTGCTCAAGCCTGCCCTGATTTATAAGGCTGCGCACCTCGGGAAAGGACGAAGCCGCATTTGCGTTATACGCGCTGCCGCCCGATGTCTGCCCCGCGCGGCGGGAGTTCACAATCTGGTCGTAGGCGTCGTTTATTTCCTTCATCTTTTCGCCCGCCAAGTCGGAAAGCGGGTTATCGGCGTAATTATCGGGGTGGTATTTCCGCGCAAGCTCTCTGTAAGCCTTTTTAATTTCCTCGTCGCTCGCGTTTTCGGAAACGCCCAGTACCTCATACGGATTTGTCATTTTTGCCAAGCTCCTTTTTGAATGTATCCTCAAGTCCTAAATAGATTATATTTCCGAGCAGGGACCTGTATTTTTTAATATCCAACAGCTCAAACGCCTTACCCGCCTCGTTTACGCAAAAGTAAAGCTGCGGCGTTATGCGGTTTTTCGCATATTCCGCGGGGTCGCCCTCGCAGGTGTAGGAAAGGCAGTTGTAAGAACCGCTTTTAATATCGTCAGGTAAATCGCACGCCGCGTCAAGCAAATATATATACCTGCCTATGCAGTAGCCCAAGCGGTCAAGCACCCGCTTTTGCGAAGTGTTCTCACTGCAAAGCTGCAAAATTTCCGAAAGTAACAGCGCCGTGGGGTCTGCGGCGGCGTCTAATTCACGGCAGCCCGCCTTTTCAAGCTTTGTTTGCGCCGCTATATAATCCGAAATTATCTTTTCAAGCTGCGGGTACTTTTTCGCGGCTTTTTTATTTGCCCTTTTAAAAAGCGGCTTAATAATAATATACCCTATTTTCTTAATTCCCTTTTCATCGGATATATTATCCAAAAGCTTATAGTAGCACATTATCATTGCCGCCGCGGCGGGCATATAAAGCGGCTCGCTGTTTTTGCAGTAATTGCACTTTTTTAAGGGGTTGAAAAAGCACCTGCCGCGTTCTACGGGGTCGCACCCGCTTTTAAGCGACATATTAAGCAGCGCCAAAAAGGTGAAATCGTAGCTTAGCGTAAAGCGCGACCACAAGCCATACTCCCGCCCCATAAGACGGCAAAGCGAGCAATAAACCGCCTTGTAGGTCTCGTATTCCTTGATTTTAAGCTCCGGCTTGCAAGCCCTTACATACCCGAACAAGCATTTTCACCCCATTTGTTTCATTTTATACGCTGAAAACGCACGTTTGGTGAATAATGTGTAAATTTAAAGCAGTTTTTTCAAGAACTTACCCGTGTAGGATTTTTCGCAGGCGGCTATTTTCTCGGGCGTTCCCGCGCATACCACCGTGCCGCCCTTATCGCCGCCCTCGGGGCCTAGGTCCACAATATAGTCCGCCGTTTTAATAACATCCAAATTATGCTCTATTACAAGCACGGTATTTCCGCCGTCCACAAAGCGCTGCAAAACCTCTATCAGCTTGTGCACGTCCGCCGTGTGCAAGCCCGTAGTCGGCTCGTCAAGGATATAAACCGTTTTGCCCGTGCTGCGTTTTGAAAGCTCCGCCGCCAGCTTTACGCGCTGCGCCTCGCCCCCTGAAAGGGTGGTTGCGGGCTGACCTATCTTAATATAGCCAAGTCCCACATCAAAAAGCGTTTTCAGCTTGCGGTGAATACGCGGTATGCTCTCAAAGAAGTTCATACCCTCTTCAACCGTCATTTCAAGCACGTCGTAAATGCTCTTGCCCTTGTAAAGCACATTCAAGGTCTCGCGGTTGTACCTTTTGCCGCCGCACACCTCGCACGGAACGTAAATATCGGGCAAAAAGTGCATTTCAATTTTAAGAATACCGTCGCCCTGGCAGGCTTCGCACCTGCCGCCCTTAACGTTAAATGAGAACCGCCCCGCGGTGTAGCCGTGGGTCTTCGCGTCCTTTGTGGATGCGAAAAGCTCGCGGATATCCCCGAAAACACCCGTATATGTGGCGGGGTTTGAGCGCGGCGTTCTGCCTATTGGCGCCTGGTCAATATTTATTACCTTATCAAGGTTTTCAGTACCCTCAAAGCTCTTGTATGCTCCCGGTATCGTCTTCGCGCGGTTAAGCCTGTTTGCAAGCACTTTGTAAACAATTTCGTTTACAAATGATGATTTACCGCTGCCCGAAACGCCCGTAACGCAGGTGAATGTGCCCAGCGGAATTTTAACGTTTATTTTTTTAAGGTTGTTTTCCGCCGCGCCCTTTATTTCAAGAAACGTTCCGTTGCCCTTTCGCCTTTTTGCGGGCACAGGTATTTTTCTGCGCCCCGTAAGATAATCGGAGGTTATGGAATCAGTGCACTTTTCAAGCTCGGGCACAGTACCCGAAAATACTATATTGCCGCCGTGAATACCCGCTCCCGGGCCTACGTCTACAATATAATCTGCGGCGCGCATTGTGTCCTCATCGTGCTCCACCACAATAACGGTGTTCCCAAGGTCGCGCAGCCTTTTGAGGGTGGCTATAAGCCTGTCGTTATCCCGCTGGTGCAGCCCTATGCTCGGTTCATCGAGTATATAAAGCACACCCATAAGGGATGAGCCTATCTGCGTGGCAAGCCTTATTCGCTGGCTCTCGCCGCCGGAAAGCGTACCGGACGCACGCGAAAGGTTAAGGTACTCAAGCCCAACGCTTTCAAGGAAGGTAAGGCGCTCGCGTATTTCCTTTAATATGGGCTTTGCAATCATACCGTCGCGCTGACCAAAGTTCATGGTATTTAAAAAGGCAAGCTCGTCGGTTACCGATAAATCGCAAAATTCCTTAATGCTTTTGCCGCCAACCGTAACCGCCAAATACTCGGGCTTCAGCCTTGCGCCGCGGCAATCGGGGCAGGGGCGCTCGGTCATATAGCTTTCAATTTCTGCGCGTGCATAGTCGCTCGTGGTCTCCTTATAGCGGCGCTCAAGGTTATTTATAACTCCCTCAAACGGAGCTTCGTACTGCCCGCCGCCGAAGGTGCCGCTGCGCTTTAGTTTCAGCTTTACGCCGTTTGTGCCGTAAAGCACGGCGTGCTTTACCTCGTCCGATAAATCCTTGTAGGGCGTGTTAATATCAAAGCCGTAGTAATCGGCAAGCCCGTTGTAATACATTGTGGCAATGCTGCCCGAATCGGGGTAAAACCAGGAGTTTACCCCCCAGCCCGAGGCGCGAATGGCGCCGTCTAACAGCGATTTTGACTCATCGTTTATAACAAGCTGCGGGTCTACCTTCATAAAAATGCCGAGCCCCGTGCAGGTGGGGCAAGCGCCGAACGGACTGTTAAAGGAAAACATTGTCGGGGTGAGCTCGGGTATGCTGATCCCGTGCTCCTCGCAGGCAAAGCTTTGCGAAAATTGCAGCTCTTCCCCGCCTATCACGTCCACCGTTACCGTTCCGCCCGAAACTGCCGCGGCGGTTTCAATGCTGTCGGCAAGGCGGGAGCGCATACCTTCCTTTACAACAAGCCTGTCCACCACAATTTCAATGCTGTGCTTTTTATTTTTTTCAAGCTTTATTTCTTCGGATAAATCGTAGATATTCCCGTCAATTTTTACCCTTACATAGCCCTGCTTTCTTGCGTTTTCAAGCTCTTTTACGTGCTCGCCCTTTCTGCCCCTTACCACGGGCGCGAGTATCTGAATTTTGCTGCCCTCGGGCAGAGCGGCTACCCTGTCCACAATTTGGTCGGTTGTCTGCTGGCTTATTTCTTTACCGCACACAGGGCAGTGCGGAACGCCCACCCGCGCATATAAAAGCCTTAAATAATCGTATATTTCGGTAACCGTACCCACAGTAGAGCGTGGGTTTTTCGAGGTTGTTTTTTGGTCTATCGATATCGCAGGCGAAAGCCCCTCGATGCTCTCAACATCGGGCTTTTCCATTTGACCCAAAAACTGGCGCGCATAGGAGGAAAGCGATTCGACATACCGCCGCTGCCCCTCTGCGTATATGGTATCAAACGCGAGCGATGATTTGCCGCTGCCCGAAAGCCCCGTGAAAACTATCAGCTTATCACGCGGCAGGGTCACGCTCACATTTTTAAGATTGTGCTCGTTTGCGCCCTTGATTATTATTTTATCGTTAGCCATGTTTTATCCCCTAAATGCCGAGTATGGATATTGCAATGTTAAAGTAAATGAAAAGCGAGATTGCGTCCACTATCGTGGTTATAAACGGGCTTGCCATGACCGCCGGGTCAAAGCCCACCTTTTTTGCGAGTATGGGCAGCGTGCAGCCCACAATTTTTGCCACAATAACGGTGAAAAATAATGTCAGGCACACAACCGCTATTTCGGCTATCTGCTTGCCGGGGTCGAATGAATGGAGCATTAAATAATCCACCAAAATCATTTTTATAAAATTTACAAGCGCCAGCGCCGTGCTGCACAAAAGCGCAACGCGGATTTCTTTCCATATTACCCTGAAAATATCACGGAACTCAATATCGCCGAGTGAAATACCGCGGATAATGGTAACAGAGGACTGACTGCCCGAGTTTCCGCCCGTATCCATAAGCATTGGTATAAAGGCTATGAGCGCGGGCAGCACCGTAAGCTTTTCTTCAAAATTGGATATAATGGCGCCTGTAAATGTGGCGGATATCATAAGCAGCAAAAGCCACGGTATACGCGCCTTAAAGGTAGAAAACACACCCGTTCTGAAATAGGTGCGGTTAGAAGGCAAAATAGCCGCCATTTTTTCAATATCCTCGGTTGCCTCTTCCTGTATAACATCGATAGCGTCGTCAACCGTTACAATACCCACAAGGCGGTTTTCCTTATCCACCACGGGCAGCGCCATAAGGTCGTATTTTTCAAACTGCCCCGCAACCTCTTCCTTATCGTCAAGAGTGTTGGCATATATAATGTTTTCGTCCATTATGTCAGACAGCACGCAGGTCTTGCTGTTCAAGAGCAGATCCTTGACCGTGACTATTCCGAGCAAATGGCGGCTGCGGTCTATAACGTAGCAGGTGTATATGGTTTCCGAATCAATACCTATCGCGCGTATGCGGTCAAACGCCTGCTCCACCGTCATATCCTTTTTAAGGTCAATATACTCGGTGGTCATAATGCTGCCGGCGCTGTCGTCTGGGTATGCCAGCAGCTGATTAATCATTTTGCGGGTCTTAGGGTCGGTCTGGCTTAAAATACGCTTTGCCACCGTTGCGGGCATTTCGTCAATAACGTCAACGGTATCGTCCATAAACAGCTCATCCATAACCTCTTTCAGCTCGGTATCGCTGAACGCCTCAATAAGCAGCTGCTGCATATCGGGGTCCATTTCAACAAAGACCTCTGCCGCAAGCTCTTTGGGCAGTATTCTGAAAATAACCGGCAGCTCCCGCTCGGGGATATCCTCGCATATCTGCGCTATGTCTGCAGGGTTCATTTCCGAAAGCAGTTCTCGCAATCGCGCGTACTTCTTCCCGTCTATCAATTCAAAAATGTCTTCTTCCTGCATGTTGATATCCTCCTTTTTGCGGTATTTGCCGAATAACCTATTTTTGATAACCTATTGAGCTTTTACCTTATTTGTTTTAATTCAAGTTCCTCAAGCGGCTTTAAACCGAACGAGGCTGCGAAGTCACAGGCGTTTTTCTGCATCGCAGTGTTAAGCAGCACATCGGGCGAATGCGCGTCGCACCCTATAATAACATCATTCCCTACCCTTGCGGCAATTTTCCAAAATCTTTCGGACGGATAGTGCCGTCCGTCCATGAGCCCCAGCATATTTATTTCAAGCGGAATTCCGAGCGCTTTTGCCGCCTCGCAAAGCCGTTCGTTTTCGGTGTAGTACCAGTCGGCATCCGATAAGCAGAGAAACACATCGGGGTGCGCAATATAGCTGAAACAGCCCGTGTTTATGCCCTCTATAACCTCGTCAACATATTTTTTAAGCATTTTTCTGTCGCTGCTGCCCGAGCCTACATAATAACCGCCGTCCTCATTTTCCAAAAAGTGCTGACCCATTATCATATAGTCAACATTATGCTCTGTGCAAAATCTTTTAAGTTCAGGGAAAAGTGACGGGAAATACTCCGCCTCAAAGCCGGTGTATAGCTTTATTTTTCCGCTGTATTCCTCTGCTAAATTCTTAATACAGCTTACATATTCGGGCGCCTCATCGGGGGTCATTCTCATGCCCGAAACATAGCCGCTTTTAAAAAACTGCGGAGTATGGTCGGAAAAACCGAGTATTTTCATTCCTGCGGCAATCGCGTTTTCAATATACTCGTGCTCGTCTCCCACGGCATGCCTGCAGCGTACCGTATGCGTATGATAATTTGCTTTCATAAACTCGCCCACTTTCAATCTATCAATTATACACCCATATGCTTAAAAAAGCAAGTTTTACCGAAACAAAAATGTCAGGGCAATCCCCTGACATTTCCTAAAAAACGTTTATCAAAAACAGGCGTGCCTGTGAAGCAAGCGAAGCTGTGCGGTTGTTCTATCTCTTGATATCCTTATAATCGGAGATCGAATAAAGAACGCCCGAGCAGTTCTCAAGATAATCAAGCAGCCGCTCCGGCCGAT
>URNB01000017.1 GCA_900549055.1 uncultured Oscillospiraceae bacterium | reverse complement strand
TGCTCTACTTTTTTATTTTATCTTATTTTTTCTTCGTAGGCTCTGCTTGCTTACCACAACATTTATTATAGAGCCCTTTTAAAGGACATATGGGCGGTCGTTTTACATATAATACGCTATGCGGTTCAATTTAACGCATAATACCCATTGTGAACGCGAAGGATATCTTCTTTTCGCAGAGGCGGTATTTCTCATCAAGCGCAGGCCCGCAGGAAGCAGAGCCTATTCCCGAAACCTTGTAATCAATTCTTACATGCACAGCATCGGGCTCGCCTATTTCATCGGTATGCCTTGCCGCAGTCAGCCGCTCTGTGCTGTGCGACAAAACGCATATCTCCATTTTACCGTCCGCTTCAAAGCGCAGCTTATCCGCGAGCTCAAGCCAGCCGCAGTCGGTGTGGTTGCCGTGCTCCTGCGGACGGACATAATTCACATATTCGCTGCCCGCGTCAGACGAATGAACGGCTACTACGCCGTGGTGGGTCATATCGCAGTAGCTTTCAAGAGGCCCGTTTCCGAAGTATTTGAACTTACCGTCGGTAAGCGGCAGAGTCAGCTCAAAGCCCAGACGCGGCAGCCAGAAAACATTTTCGCGAATATCGCCGCAAAGCTGCGTTTTTACACTTCCGTCGGCAAAGAATTCATAGCTCAATGTGTATTTAAAAAACGGCAAACGCGAAACACCGGCGGACGACATATCGAATGATATCTTGTTCCCCTGTATTTTGAAGGAATAGACCTTGTTAAAAACACAGTCGAAATTTTCACCCTGCCAAATATTCGTTCTGTCCCAGTATACCCTTATGTTTCGGTCGTTATCGGTCGGGGCACGGAAATACGAAAGCTTCATAGGCTCTGTGAGCAGCTCCTCGCCGTTTTTCACAATACTCTCAAAAAATCCGGTCTGCTTTGAAAGTACATAGCAAAAATCCTCGCCCTGTGCTGTTATTTCAAATTCCGTTTCGGTAACGCTCAAGGGCTCTGCGGTGATTTCGTTCGTCGCTTTTTCTGCAGATATTTCCTCCTGCAGCCTGCCGACCTCATTGCCGTCAAGATCGGTCATCTTAACGGTTATAAAGCAACCGAAACGGCAGCTCTCCGGCAGAGCCGCCGATGGGGTAAGCACAAACGTCTCCCCGGGGCGGGTATTAAGCCGTACTATCTTCTTTTCAAGGCTTTCACCGTCAACAGTAATATCATATTCAAAGGAATACCCGTCAAACGAGGTGAAATCAAAGCAGTTTTTAAGGTGCAGCGAGCCGTTATCCCAGCTTATGCGGAAGGGCGCGTATGTATTTTTTATTTCAAGCGTGCCCGCCTTAAAGCTGCGGTCTGCAAACACCATTCCGTCGCAGCAAAAGTTGCCGTCGTGAGTAAGCTCGCCCTCAAAATCGCCGCCGTATTTCTGAACGCCGTTTTCCAGAAAGACATGATCCGCCCATTCCCAAACGCAGCCGCCTATCAGGTTTTTGTGCTTGTAAATTTCTTCCCAGTAATCCCATATTCCTCCGGGGCCGTTGCCCATAGCATGAGCATATTCGCACATAAACACGGGTTGATTTATTTTTTCATCCTTTGCAAAGCCCGAAAGCATTTCCACGCTCGGGTACATCCATGAGAAAATATCGGTATTATCGGGCGTGCCCTTGCGCGAGGCATCCTCGCAGTGCGCAAGGCGCATATCGTCACGGCTTTTTAGCCACTCGATCATATCGTGCTGATTTTTACCGAATCCGCTCTCATTGCCGGTAGACCATATGATAATACTCGCATGTATCTTATCGCGTTCGTAAGCGCGCTCCATGCGCTCTAAAAATTCCTTGTGCCACATATCGCTCGCGCACGGCCATATGGTATCGTCCACATCATAGCCGTAGCCTACATTGGCATATCTGCGCACAAAGCCGTGAGTCTCGATATCCGTTTCGAGAATAACATAAAGCCCCAGCTCGTCACAGTAATCAAGAAACTCCGGCGACGGAGGATAGTGCGAGGTTCTTACGCAGTTTATGTTAAGACGCTTCATCAGCTTTAAATCGCGCAGAATATCCGCACTGCTCATAGTCCAGCCCTTTTCAGGGTCGGTATCGTGGTGGTTTACACCCTTAAGCTTAACAGGTGTTCCGTTTATAAGCAGCTCGTTATCGTCAGATATTGCTATTGTTCTGAAGCCTACACGTCGGGTTATTGTTTCACCCTCGGTGCAAAGCTTTACGGTATAAAGCTCGGGGGTCTCCGCGGTCCAGAGCTTGGGTTCGGGCACAGTAAAAGCAAGCTCGCCGTTAAGGGAATTCCCGCGCTCCAAAAGATGATCGCCGTCATAAAGCTCGGCAGAGAACTCAGCGTCGGATAAGCAGTATATTTTATTGTCCCGCGCCTTTATATCAATATCGAAAAGATGACCGTGCGGGCGGGAAAGAATATAAACATCCCTGAAAATTCCGTTATAACGGAAGGCGTCCTGATCCTCAAGATAGCTGCCGCAGCACCATTTACGGACATTTACCCTAACAGTATTTGTGCCTGAGCTTACGAATTCGGTAATATCGAATTCGCTCATAAGGTGACTGCCCTCGGTAAAGCCCACATACTTACCGTTTATATAAACCTCCGCAACAGAGGATACGCCCTCGAAAACCAAATATGTATCAAGGCTGCCGTCGGTCAGCTCGAAGCTGCGCTCGTAAACGCCCATCGGATTAATATCCGGCACATATGGCGGATCACAGGGAAACGGATAATTTATATTGGTATAATTAGGCCTTTCATAGCCCTTTGTCTGCCAGCAGGACGGAACCTCTATGGTCTCCCATTCCTCGATATTTCCGGCTTTATCGCCGTTTTCAAAAAAAGCAAAGCGCCACTCTCCGTTCAGCGGGCGAAAAACACCCTCGCCCTCGGGAATATACCAGCTGCGGGCTTCAAGCCTGTTTTCGCTGGTTTTTTGCGGATTTTCATAATTGCGCATAACACACCTCGTAGGTAAAAATTAACATATCTACTATAAATTATAAATGATGTTTTGTCAATCGTTTTTTATATGGACATCAAGTTGATTATAGGGTATTGAAATTCCGTTTTCATCAAACGCCGCGCGCATCTCCTCGCGCAGCCTGAAAGAAAGCGAAAGATAATCGGACGTTTTGCACCACACCTGCGCCGTGAAGTCTACCGAGCTTGCGGCGTATTCCGTAATTCCCACAAAGGGTGCGGGGTCGCAGGAAACGGCAGAGTCGGCAAGCACAGTGTCAGTAATAACGCGCTTTACCGCTTCGGTATCATTATCATAGCTCACCGAAAAGGTAAGGTCAAGGCGCCGTGTTTCCTCACTTGAATAATCTACAACCTGACTGTTCACAACAATACTGTTGGGTATCACAACATGACGGTTATCAAGCGTTTTAAGCACGGTGTGCATCATATCAATCTGCACAACGTTGCCGCTCTCACCGTTTATACAAACATAATCGCCCGTTTGGAAGCGGCGGGTAAGCAATAGAATTATTCCGCCCGCTATACTGCTGAGTGAATCCTTCAGCGCTAATGCCACCGCAACCGCCGCCGCGGAAAGTGCCGCCAAAAGCCCCGAGGTGGAAATTCCGAGAGTGCTCAGCGCCGAGAGAATAATTATAATATGCAGCGTTATATATAAAGCTTTTTCAAGAAATTTTTCAAGAGAAATATCAATATTTATTCTGTTAAGCGATCTTTTCATCAGCTTTATTAAAAAAAGCGTGATATAGTGTCCCGCAACAAATATGATAATTGCCTTTAAAAGGATAATTCCCATAGAAATAAGCCTATCGGCGGAAAAATCAAGCTTCATTTTTCAAGCTCCTTTAAATCGGCGTTTATTTGCGCTTTGAGCTCCGAAACGGATGAAAATTTAACTTCGCCCCTTACAAATCTGCGCGGGGAGACTGTCACCGTCTCGCCGTAAATATCGCCCGAAAAATTCTTAATAAAGGTCTCGCTTATGATATAATCGGTCTCAAAAGTGGGGCGCACGCCGATATCGGTAATACCGTCATACTCGCGCCCGTCAACCGTAACACGGGATACATACACCCCGAATTTCGGCGGCAAAAGGCATTGAGGATATCTCTGATTAACCGTGGGAAAACCGAGCGTTCTGCCGCGTTTATCACCGCTTATTACCTCGGCGGTATATGAAAACGGTCTATAGAGCAATCGGTTTGCTTTTTCTATTTCACCGTTTTGCAAAAGGCGCCTTATTTCGGTGGAGGATACCGTTTCGCCGTTTTCGGTTATCGGCTCGCAGCATTTAAGCGCTATGCCTCGCTCCGCACAAAACTTTTCAAGCAAATTTTTATCCCCGGCGGCGTTTTTTCCAAAGCGGTAGTTAAATCCGCAGGAAATTATGTCGGGTGAAAATTTATCGGTTAAAAAATGCAAAAAGTCCTCTGGCGGTATTGCTCGCACCTTTTCAAAATCAAGGGTGAAAATTTCGTCAATACCAAGGTCTTTAAGCGCGGTTTCCTTATCCTGCGGGAGCATAAGCGCCAGTGGTTTGCCCGTTATAAGCGCTTTCGGCGGAAGCGGGAAAATCACCGCAATTTTTTTGCAGCCGCCCGGTAGGCTTAAAACCTCGCGGTGCCCCTTGTGCAGACCGTCAAACGTACCCAAAGCCAATGCGGTTTTCATCTCTTCATTTCCTCCGGGTAATTTATAATGCATTTAATTGCAAGCTGCTCCTTTTCGTTTTCGGCAGCGCCTATTCCCAAAAAAAGTCCGCCGCATTTCACTCTGAAAAGCTCATTTTCGGCAGCGTCTGTGAGCTGCAATCTGTCAAACGCCAGCTTTCCGCCGTTGCAGAAGCGCACCGCCTGCTTTTCGGTAACGCTTACCTTGCGAAGGTAAGCCACCGCCTTTTCCTCGCTTACAATATACCGCGAAATATTTTCTTCCGTAATATTATCAAGCGCTGTGCACTCCGAAATATTAAAGCCGCCCGCATATGTACGACGCAGCGCGGAAAGGCATGCCCCGCAGCCCAAATATTCGCCTATATCGTGCGCTAAAGACCTGATATACGTTCCCTTTGAAACGTGAACATCTATTTTAAAGGTGTCGTCCGATAAACACGAGAGCTGCGATATTTCAAAGATTTCGACTTCCCTTTCGGGTATTTCGGGAGCTTCACCTCGCCGTGCCAAACGGTACATAGGCACTCCGTCCTTTTTTAAGGCGCAGTATGCCGGCGGGCGCTGCTTTATTTTTCCGGTAAAACGCAGAAGCGCGTCTTCAAGCTCTTCTTTAGTTACATTAACCGCGTTTTCCGATAAAACATTGCCGGTTATATCGTCAGTATCGGTAACCGTGCCGAGCCTTATTTCGGCAGTGTAGCGCTTGTCCGCATCAAGCAGCAAAGAAGACAGCGCCGTAGCCCTGCCGAGCAAAACAGGCAGAACTCCCGTTGCCATGGGGTCAAGGGTTCCGGTATGCCCCACACGCTTTTCATGCGCTGCTCTTTTTATGCGCGCAACCGCGCCGAAGGAGGTGATGCCGCCGGGTTTATCGATTAATATCAGCCCCTGCATTGCATTCCTCCATAGTATCCCCTACAGCCTTAAGCACCGCAGCCTTGACTTCATTAAGCGTACCGTTTACGGTAGCGCCTGCAGCGCCCTTATGACCTCCGCCGCCGAGTTTCCTGCAAATTGCCGACGCGTCAAGCGGCGAATATGTGCGGAGGGATACCTTAAATTCCTCGTCGTCGGTCTGCTTTATCGTAATTCCGGCAATAACACCCTCAACGCTGCGGGAAATAACGGCAATGCCCTCAAGCTCCGTTCCGCTGCAGCCGGTTTTTTCCTGCATTTCGGCAGTAACAGGCAAAATAATGCATTTCCCTCCGAAATGGAATTCCGAAGCGTCAAGCACCATTCTTTCAAGCTCTAAAAGCTTGCGCGATTTTGTATCGAACATAATGCGGTTAATTTCGGGCGCATCAATATTATACTCGTAAAGCTGCGCGACTATCATATGGGTCTTTGCGGTAACATTCGAGTATTTAAAGCAGCCGGTGTCGGTCGCAATGCCGGTGTAAAGCGCCTTTGCGGTAACATCATTAATGTTTACCTTCATAATACCGAGCAGTTCATACATACTCTCGGCTGTCGCAGCGGCATCCGCGTCCAAAAACAAATTCTTTGCAAACCTCACATTGGAAATATGGTGATCGATATTTAAATCAACTATATCCCCGAATTCCTCTTCAAGTCCGCCGAGCAGCCGCTTATCCGCCACATCGACTGCAACGACCGTTGCGTCATCGCGGGAAACATGGTCTGTCTGCCTTGCAAAGTAATTATACTTTTCGGGTATAACATCCGGGCAGATAACGCACGCCGCCTTGCCTATTTCTTTAAGCGCATAATAAAGCGCATAGGCAGAGCCCAGCGTATCTCCGTCCGGAGATGCATGGGTCAGAATAATATAATTATCGTGCTTTTGCAAATATTTCGCGGTCTGCCTGAGGGTAAGCTCGCGACAGCCGTTTTCCTGTTTATTTTTCTTCATTCTTATTTTCCTCGTTCAAGGACTCGATTATTCTCGAAATATTGGCGCTCTGCTCAATGGAATCGTCCGCCACAAAGCGCAGCTCGGGCACCTTTCTGAGAGTCATGCGCGCGCCGAGCTCACGGCGGAGAAAGCCCGCAGCGCCTTTAAGCGCCTTTACCGAGCTAACCGTTTTCTCATAGCCCTCTATCGCGCTGACATAAACCGTAGCGTAGGAAAGGTCGCCCGAAACGTCAACCTTAACAATGCTTAAAAGCCGACTTACCCTCGGGTCCTTCATATTCCGCAAAAGCTCGGATAACGCGAGCTTTATGTCAGACGTTATACGGTCAATTCTGTAACCGGCCATCAGTCTCTGTACTCCTCCATAATAAAGGCTTCAAAAATGTCGCCCTCTTTAATATCCGCAAACTTCTCAAGCCCTATGCCGCACTCGTAGCCCTGCGCTACTTCCTTTACATCGTCCTTAAAGCGGCGAAGTGACGCAATCTTATCCTCGCAGATAACAATACCGTCGCGTACAACGCGAATCTGGCAGGCACGGGTGACCTTGCCGTTTGTAATATAGCAGCCTGCAACCGTGCCGACATTGGAAATCTTGTAAACATTGCGTACCTCTGCCGTTCCGAGCTGATTCTCGCGGAATTTCGGTGCGAGCATACCCTTCATTGCAGCCTTAATTTCTTCAATACAATCGTAAATTACGCGGTACATACGCATATCAACGCCGTCGCGCTCCGCCGCAGCCTTTGCAACGCCGTCGGGACGGACATTAAAGCCTACTATAATAGCCCCCGAGGTCTGCGCCAGCATAACGTCGGACTCGTTTATAGCGCCCACGCCGCCGTGTATAACGCGAACCTTCACCTCATCGTTTGAGAGCTTTTCAAGACTGTCGCGAACCGCCTCAACGCTGCCCTGAACGTCTGCCTTAACAATAATATTAAGCTCCTTCAAATCGCCCTCGCTCAATTGGTCGAAGAGGTTATCAAGCGTTACGCGCTGCTTGGCGTTGAACAGCTCTTCTTTAGCTTTCTGCTTTCTCTGCTCAACAAGCTCACGCGCCAGTCTTTCGTCGGTTACGGCGTCGAACACATCGCCCGCGTTAGGCGTTTCGGCAAGACCCGTAATTTCAACCGGAACGGACGGACCTGCTTCCTTCAGCTCCCTGCCGTTTTCGTTGGTCATAACGCGAACTCTGCCCACAGCAGTGCCCGCCACTATTATATCTCCGCTTTTAAGCGTTCCGTTCTGAACAAGCAGGGAAGCCACAGGACCTCTGCCCTTATCGAGCCTTGCCTCAATAACAATACCCTTTGCCTTGCGGTCGGGGTTGGCTTTAAGCTCCATAACCTCGGCAACCAGCAGGATGTTTTCAAGCAGGCTGTCGATTCCCTCGTGGGTCTTAGCCGAAACGGGCACGCATATAATATCGCCGCCCCATTTTTCGGGAACAAGACCATGCTCGGTCAGCTGCTGCAGAACTCTGTCGGGGTTAGCCTCGGGCTTATCCATTTTGTTTATAGCAACGATTATCTGAACATTTGCCGCCTTTGCATGGTTTATAGCCTCAACGGTCTGCGGCATAATACCGTCGTCCGCCGCGACAACAAGCACCGCAATATCGGTAGCCATTGCGCCGCGCTTACGCATTGAAGTAAACGCCGCGTGTCCGGGAGTATCGAGGAAGGTGATATCCTGACCGTTGCAATTTACTCTGTACGCACCGATGTGCTGTGTGATTCCGCCCGCCTCGGTATCGGTAACGGCGGTATTTCTTATGGCGTCAAGCAGTGAGGTCTTACCGTGATCGACATGACCCATTACAACCACAACAGGGCTTCTCGGCTTTAAGTTTTCGGCGTTATCCTCGGTGTCGTCCATAATGCGCTCCTCTATTGTAACAACGACCTGCTTTTCGATTTTAGCGCCCATTTCGGTAACAACTATCTCTGCGGTATCGTAATCGATAACCTGGTTTACGGTCGCCATCATTCCGAGCTTCAGAAGCACCTTTATAACCTCTGCCGCAGTCTTTTTAAGGGCGGCAGCCAGCTCGCCGACTGTTATCTCGTCGCCTACGGTTACTGTTATCGGGGTCTTCTTTATGCGTTCTAACTGGAGTCTGCGCATCTTATCTGCCTCGGTCTCACGCTTCACACCCTGCGGACGGCGGTAATCCTGTGATTTCTGCTTAATCTTCTGTTTTCTTGAGAAGTTATCGCGCATGGTATTTGCAGGCGCTATGCGCTCGTATTTCTCGTTGTATTTATCGATATTTACATTCGAGGTGCGAGTATCGACATGGCGTATTTCGGCAGGACCGCGCTTCGGCGCTTCGCCCGGCTTTTTATCCTTTTTCTGCGAAACAAAGGGCTGCGGATCGGAGTATCCGTGCTTTTTCTCCGCAACCTTTTTCTCCTCAACCTTTTTCTCCGCAACCTTTTTCTCTGCAGCTTTCTTCTCCTCTTTTTTGGGCTCGGGCTGCTTCTTTACCTCCGGCTTTTTCTCTTCCGGCTTATTCGGCTTCTCGGAAACCGCTGCTGCGGGCTTTTCCGCAGTCTTCTTTTCGCCGTTAGGCTTTACGGATGCCGTCTTTACCTCTTCCTTCTTCGGCTCGGGCTTTTTCTCCGCTTTTTCGCCGTTTTGTCCGGCGGCTGCAGCTTTAAGCTGCTCCAAAATAGCCATCTGCTCGGCAAGCTTCTTATTCTTTTCCTCTTCCCTTGCCTTTTTCGCAGCGGCTCTCGATTCCGCTCCCGTAGCAAAATAATCCGCAAAGCTTTTAACCTCGTTCTGCTTTGTAAGAGTATCGAAAACAAGGCTTATTTCCTTTTCATCCAAAGCGGCACCGCTCTTTTTTTCCGCTCCGGTCTTTTCGGCAACAATCTTTATTATATCCTTTGAAGTAAGCCCGAAATCCTTTGCAAGCTCGCTTATTTTGTATTTATTCGTCATTAGCTTTTCCTCCTTCAACATACGCCTTTAAAAAAGCGTCGGCAAAACCGCTGTCGTTTATCGTTAAAATTCCGCATCTCCGACCGACAGCGTCCGACACGGCTGATATATCAACGCCCTCAAGCACAAGCAGCTTAACTCTGTGCTTTTCACAAAAGAAGCCTATTTCCTTGCGGCTTTTTTCGGATACATCCGCAGCGCTGACAGCAAGCTTCGCTTTTCTTTTCGCAAGCGATTCCCGTGCTTTAGCCATACCGTAGCTTAAATTCCCCGATTTTGCCGCAAAGCCCAATAAAGCAAGAAGTTTATTTCTCAATCCCGTCAAGCTCCGTTTCGATTGCTTCGTACACACTGTCCGGCACGCTTTCACCGAACGCGCGCTGCAGTGCGCCGGATCTTCTTGCTTTTTTAAAGCATTCGACCGATCTGCATATATACGCTCCTCTGCCGTTGAGTCTTCCTGTAGCGTCGGGCTTTATTTCGCCGTCGGGTGTTTTGACAATGCGTATAAGCTCGCGCTTCGGCTTCATCTCTCGGCAGCCGGTGCACATTCGCATAGGTATTTTTCCGGTTCCCATAGCTTAAAGGCTCCTTTCGATTTCGCGGCAGTAATTTTGCCGCTTTAGGGCTCTCGGCTTATTCGCCGAAGAATCCGCTTTCGGGATGAATGTCTATTTTCCAGCCGGTCAGTTTTGCGGCAAGCCTTACATTCTGACCCTTGTTGCCTATTGCAAGCGACAGCTGCGATTCCGGCACGCTTACCTTGCAGACCTTCGGCTCGTTGCTCTCGATCTCCACCGCAACCACCTTTGCGGGTGAAAGCGCCTCGGCTACAAACTCGTGCGGATCGTCGCTGTATTTTACTATATCTATCTTCTCGCCCGCAAGCTCCTCGACTATCTTGTTAACGCGCGCGCCTCTCGGGCCTATACAGGCGCCTACCGCGTCAATTTCCGGGTTGGCCGACCAAACCGCAAGCTTTGTTCTTGAGCCCGCCTGGCGGGATACCGACTTAATTTCAATCGTACCGTCGAATATTTCGGGCACCTCGGTCTCAAACAGACGCTTTACAAGGCAGGGATGCGTGCGTGAAAGCATTATTCTCGCTCCGCGCTCGGTTTCCTTTACATCCACCACATAAACCTTTATATGGTCGCCTTCTGTAAGAACCTCGTCGGGTACCTGCTCGGTTTTCGGAAGCGTTGCCTCGTTTGAGCCTATAGTTAAAACAGCGTTGCCTGTTTTGGGATCGATTCGTTGAACGACCGCCGTCACAAGCTCACGGTTATGGCTCTGGAACTCCGCAAGCACCTGTCCTCTTTCCGCCTCGCGCACGCCCTGGCGGAAATTGTTCTTTGAATTCTGCGCAACTACTCTGCCGAACTTTCTCGGATCGAGCTTTATATCTATAAAGCCGTGCTCAAGTGACGCGGGATCGATAGCCGCCGCGTCTTCCTTTGAAATTTCGGTATAAGGATCCGTCACCTCGTCAACAATCGTTTTGCGGGCAGTTACCGAAAAAATCTCCTTTTCGGTATCGATAACGCAGGAAACAATATCATTTCCGCCGTAATCCTTGCGCGCCGCCACGACTATAGCCTCGGCGATCTTATCCGCTATAAACTCGCGCGGTATTCCCCTTTCCTCCTCCATGAGCCTTAAAGCCTCAAAAAACTCCTTGTTGTGATTGGGTTTAGCCTTTGATGTTTTTCTTGCTGCCATTTTCCGTTTTCCTCCATTATTCAAAATCCGACAGATTTGCTTTTGATATATTTTTTCTTTCCACGGTAAGCGCATTTCCTTCCGTTACCAGGGTGACATTCTCCTCTGTAACGTCCTCAAGCGTTCCGGTTATCTCCTTTTTACCGTCATACGCCCGATAAAGCTTCAGACGCACCTGCTTCCCGAGCGATTCCTCATAGTGCCTGCTGCGTGTAAGCTCACGCTCGATGCCCGGCGAGCAAACCTCCAGATAGTACGATACATCGATCGGGTCAGCCTCGTCTATGATTGGGTCGATAGCGTGTGAAACATTCGTGCAGTCGTCAATGCTTATGCCCTCGGGCTTATCGATGAATACCCGCAGATACCACGACGCACCCTCCTTTAAAAAGCGCACGTCCCAAAGCCGGACGCCCTCCGCTTCAACCGCATCCTTTATAAGCTCGTAGACCCTTTCGGCCGAATTTGCCATTTTTTCACTGCTCCCTGTCCGCAAAACAAAAGTGAGCGGGTTGCCCCACTCACCTTTCTTTGCTTAATGTTGGTATTATACCACGTTTTGCTTTTAAATGCAAGCTTTTTTTTAAAAAAATCGAGATATACCTTATTTTATATGTATGGTATAAATTTCATGATATAACAGATAAAAAATATTATTTAAAATTTTTCAAAAAAAGTCTTTTTGTGTCGAAGGATTTGTGATAAAATAGAAATATAAAAATGCAACGGAGGGCTTTTAAATGGCAAGTATCAATTTCAAACACACCCCCTTCGGGGATCTGGCTCTGATAAGCATGCGCGGCTGTGAGGATATTGCGTCGCAGGTGGATTATTACCTTAAGCAATGGCGCAGCATTCCCGATGATGAATCCTTTGTGGTTCCGGCAAACTGCCCGCGTTTCGGAACGGGCGAGGCAAAGGCGGTTTTAAAGCACACCGCCAGAGGGCTTGACGCATACATCATCTGCGACTGCTTTAATTACAGCGTAACCTATAAAATGTACGGTCAGACCGTCCCCATGAGCCCCGATGACCATTACCAGGATCTGAAGCGCATAATAGCGGCGCTCGGCGGCAAGGCGAGAAGAATAACCGTTATAATGCCGATGCTTTATGAAGGCAGACAGCACAGAAGAACCACCCGCGAATCCATGGACTGCGCAATGGCGCTGCAGGAGCTTGTGGCAATGGGCGTTAAGAACATCGTTACCTTTGACGCTCACGATCCCCGCGTTAACAATGCGATTCCGCTTGACGGCTTTGACAATGTTCAGGCAGCCTACCAAATGATAAAGGCTCTTTTAAAAACCGTTCCCGATATCAAGCTTAACCGCGACCATACAATGATAGTTTCCCCGGATGAAGGCGGAATGGGTCGCTGCATTTATTACTCCTCCGTTTTAGGGCTTGACCTCGGTATGTTCTACAAGCGCCGCAACTATTCCGTTGTGGTAAACGGCAGAAACCCGATTGAAGCGCATGAGTTCCTCGGAAATGATATAACCGGGAAAGACCTTATTTTGGTTGACGATATGATTTCCTCAGGCGAATCGATGCTCGATATAGCCGCAAAGCTTAAGGAAAAGGGAGCGGGCAGAATATTCATCTTCTCCACCTTCGGTCTTTTTGTTGAGGGCTTTGAAAAGTTCGATCAATACTATGCCGACGGTAAAATAGATAAAATATTCACCACCAATCTTATATACCAGCCACAGGAGCTGCTTGACCGTGAGTGGTACTGCAGCGTTAATATGTCGAAGTACATCGCGCTGCTCGTTGAGACACTCAATTACGATAATTCTATCAGCAGCCTTTTGGATCCTGTTGACCGCATTAAGAAAATCGTTGCAAAATACGGTCAGGATAAATAAATCATCATAAAAACAGACAGCCCCTCTGCTGCGGCCGTACCGCAGCAGAGGGGCTTTGTTTATTATTCGTTTTTAAGCTTCATGCTCTGCCGCAGCTGAATTTCCAGTATCGCAAAGCTTTCTGCCGGCAGGCTTATTTTCCCGTCCGTCGGCTTATTGCCGAAAATCAGCTTTGCTGCTTTAAATTCATCCGGAACGGTCACTTCAGACGGCTCATGCCAGCGGTTAACAGCCACCAAAACCGCGTTTTTCCCTTTGCGGCGGATATACACAATATCCCCGAAATTCGCGTAAATCGGCTCAAATTCTCCCGAAGCAAAAACAGGCGAGCTTCTTCTGAACGTGCCGAGCTTTTTGTAAAAATCCAAAAGCCCGGTATTTTCTTTTCCCCACGGGTAACCTGCGCGGCAGAAGGGGTCGCCGTAGCCCTGCATACCCGCCTCGTCGCCGTAGTAAACCGACGGCACGCCCGGCAGTGTAAACTGTAAAACTGCCGCAAGCTTTAAAAGACGCACGCCGCGGGAATATTCTTCATCGCTTAATTTCTGCGCCGATTGCCACGCGCGGTCGCCCGCTTGCCCGTTTTCCTTGCCCAAAACGGTTAAAATACGCGCAGTATCGTGCGTACCGATATGGTTCATTAAAAGCTTTACCGCCTGCGGGGGGTAATTTTCCAGAATATCAAGCACGGTATCAACAAGATTTCGGGAATTTCCGCCCTTTACATAATTTACAATAGCGCTGGCAAGCGGGTAATTCATAACCGAATCGAGCTGCCGCCCGCGCAAAAACCTGCGCCTGCTGCCGTAGCTTATCTTATTCGTCGCGTCCTCCCACACCTCGCCCAAAAGGTAGTTTTCCCTGCCCTCTGCCTTTATTGCAAGGCGTATGCGGTCAAGAAACGAATCGGGAAGCTCGTCCGCCACATCAAGCCGCCAGCCGCGTATTCCCTTTTTAAGCCAATAGCGCAAAACGCCGTTTTCACCCGTAATAAAGTTTGAAAAGGACAAATCCTCCTCATCTGTTTCGGGCAGCGACGGCACACCCCACCAACAGGCATAGCCCGTGGGGTAATTACCGAATTTATACCAGCTGCGGTAAACAGAGGTATCGCTGTTCTGCGCGCCGACAGAGCTATACCTGTGCTTTGCGTTAAAATATACGCTGTCATCCCCCGTGTGGGAAAAAACACCGTCAAGAATAATGCCTATCCCCTGCTTTTGGGCAGCGTTAATAAGGCGGCAAAAATCCTCTTCGGTGCCGAGTGACGGGTCGGTCTTTAAATAATCCGCCGTATTGTAGCGGTGGTTTGAGTGCGCCTCAAAAATCGGGTTAAGGTAAATGCAGTTAACGCCGAGTGATTTTAAATATGGCAGCTTTTCCTCTATCCCCTTAAAATCACCGCCGAAATAGTCATTACCGAGGGCTTTCGGTTCCGCCGTCTGACGGTATTCGGGTTGTGCGTACCAATCATTTTGAGTAAAACGGTCGGCGGGAACACTACTTTTTTCTGACCCGCTGTTATAAAACCTGTCGGGGAAAATCTGGTAAATTATTCCGCCGTCAAGCCAATCGGGAGTTTCAAAATCTGCGTTATATACCGTCAGCTGCCAGTCTGTACCATTATCCGATACTATGCCTAACGAATGCTCGGTTTTGGTCACCTTAAACTCACCGTAGTCGCTTGTATATCTGAAGGAATACCAATAAAGCCCCTCTGCAAGGGTTATGTCACAGTAATAATAATTGTATTCGTCAATGCCGCCGTCCGGCTGCATTATTGCCTCTCTGTAAGTTTGTTCATCATCCCTTTTCAGCCTTAAAAAAACCGAATGGACATGCGCATCCCTATGCAACAACAGCTTTAGCCGAAGGGTCTCCCCTTCGGCTAAAGCTCCCAATTTATTTCTGTATAAGCTGCTGCGTGAATCAAAAGGATAATATTCCATATTACTCTACCGGCGAAATGTGCCAGATATTCTTTGCGTATTCTTCTATTGAGCGGTCCGCCGAGAAAATGCCCGACTGCGCAATGTTGGTAAGCGACATTTTCTCCCAACGCGCCGTGTCTGCATAAAGTTTGCTTGCCTTCTGCTGCGCCTTTCTGTAATCGGCAAAATCGGCAAGTGCCATATAGGTGTCGTGATTCTTTAATGTGTTGTAAATATTTTCAAACGGCTGACCCGCTATGCCCTTGCCTATGAAATCAAGCGCCGCCTTAAGCTCTGAATTGTTGTTGTAATACTGCAGAGGAGAATAACCGTTTTTCTGCAGTGCCAAAACCTCGGGAGTCTGCATACCGAAGATTATAATGTTATCGTCGCCCACGGCGGAATGAATTTCAACATTCGCACCGTCCTCCGTTCCGAGGGTTATTGCGCCGTTCATCATAAGCTTCATATTGCCGGTGCCGCTCGCCTCGGTAGATGCAAGGGATATCTGCTCGCTGATATCTGCCGACGGAATCATAAGCTCCGCCATTGTTACCCTGTAGTCTTCAAGGAACAGTATTTTCAGCTTATCGTTTACCGCACGGTCGTTATCAATAACGGTTGAGAGCTTGTAAATCATCTGAATGATTTCTTTAGCAAAAAGGTAGCCCGGCGCCGCCTTTGCCCCGAAAATATAGGTTTTCGGAATAAAGTCCGCATTGGGGTTATTCTTTAAATAGAGGTACTCCGAGATTATATTAAGCGCGTTTAAGTGCTGGCGCTTATACTCGTGCAGGCGCTTTACCTGCATATCAAAAATAGAATCGGGGTCGAGTGTAATTCCTACATTTTCCTTGACGTAATCAGCAAAACGCACCTTATTTATGCGCTTAATATCGCGCAGCTTTGTAAGAACCTCTTTATCGTCCTTATAAGCATTGAGCTTTTGCAGCTCCTCGGCGTTCTTTATAAAGCCGTCGCCTATAAGCCCCGTTAAATACTCGGTGAGCGCGGGGTTAGCCTGGCAGAGCCAGCGCCTGTGGGCAATACCGTTTGTAACGTTGGTGAATTTATCGGGGGTCATTTTTGCGTAATCCTTGAAAAGCTCGTTTACAAGAATTTCGCTGTGCAGCTTTGAAACGCCGTTTACGGTGTGGCAGGCGGCAACACAAAGGTTAGCCATTCTTATAACTCCGTTTTGGATGATCGCGGTGCGTTCAACTATCTGTGTATCGCCCGTAAGTGCCATAACATCGTTTCTGAAACGGCGGTCAATCTCCTTTATTATCTGGTAAATACGCGGTATGCGGGTATTTATCAGCTCTACCGGCCAGCACTCCAGCGCCTCGGGCATTACGGTGTGGTTGGTATAAGCCACTGTGCGGGTTACAATATCCCATGCCTTATCCCAGCCGTAGCCGCATTCATCAAGCAAAAAGCGCATAAGCTCGGGTATTGAAAGGGTCGGGTGGGTATCGTTGATATGGATAGCCACCTTATCTGGCAGGTTATCAAGCGTGTTATACTTGCGCAAATGGCGGTTGAGAATATCCTGCACGGAAGCGGAAACCAGAAAATACTGCTGGCGCAGTCGCAGTGATTTACCTTCTATATGATTATCCTCGGGGTATAAAACCTTTGATATTGTCTCGGTCATGGCGCGCTGCTCAAGCGCTCTTACATAGTCGCCCTGATTAAATGCCGACATATCAAAGTCCTGGCATTCGGCGCTCCACAAGCGCAGAACATTGACGGTCTTGCCGTCCTTTCCCGCCACCATAAGGTCATAAGGCACTGCGTGCACCGTGTGGTAGCCCGTGTGCTCAATATGGTGGTAATTTCCGTCCCACCATTCGTTTATCTTACCGTCGAAATTAACATCGACTGCCGCCGCCGAGCGCTGCTCAAGCCATACTCCGCCGCCGGGAAGCCAAAAATCGGGCATTTCGGTCTGCCAGCCGTCAACCAGCTTTTGGCGGAAAATGCCGAGCTCGTAGCGTATACAATAGCCCATTGCGGAGTAACCGCCGGTTGAAAGTGCGTCAAGGAAGCATGCAGCAAGTCTTCCGAGTCCCCCGTTGCCGAGCCCCGCGTCGGGTTCGAAATCGTAAAGCTTATCAAGCTTTACCTTAAACTTTGCAAGTGCCTTGCTCATAGTTTCGGTAAGCTCAAGATTATAAAGATTGTTTTTAAGCGATCTTCCCATTAAGAATTCCATGGAAAGATAATAAACGGTTTTGGTTTCGCTGTCATCGATACTCTTTTTAAACTCGGCACGGCGGTCGTTCATAATCTCGAGCAGCACCAAAACGCACGCCTTATAAAAAAGCTCATCAGACGCCTGTGCGGGCGTTACTCCGAAATTGTGTGAAAGCTTGCGCTCAATCATAGAGGCAAGCGCGGTTACGGTATATTTTCCCATATCAGCATCTCCCTTAAGAAAAACAATTTAACACATTTATTGTTTACTGCTTTATAATACAATATTCAATGCTTTTTTTCAAGATGTATCTATAACTATTTTGTAGAGAAATATTATGCATAACAACTAAATAAATCATCAAATTTAAATATAAAAGCTTTATTTTCGTTATTTGTAACAAGAAAAACCGAAAAGTGCGGTTTAATAAACAAAAGATCCTCCCGACCGCAAAGCCCCCCGAAAGCAAAACGCTTTCAGCGGTACTGAAACAGGCTCGGGAGGATCTTCGGTAATCTCGATTTCCGCAATATGCGCTGCGAATTATTCTTCTGTATCACACTCAAGGTAAGCCCCGCGAATGCGGTTTTTATTAATAATACGGTCGGCAAGCACCAAAACGCCGACTGCAGCGGCAAACAGCGCGGAGAGAGTCAGTACAAACTTTAAAAATCCTTTCATATTAAAAACCACCTTTCTGTGCCCTATTATAGCAGATTTATTCCGAAAAGTCAATCATTGCAACGCGTCGGAAAAGCAATCTGAGTATGCGGTATTTTCAGTCTGAACAGCACTATCATCGGCTTTACACTATTTTATAACGGTCTTTCTTTTTGTAACATCCATAAAAACGGCAGTCCCCTTACCGACAGCCGAGTCGGCGCTTATTTTATGTCTTGAATTTTCGCAAATCTGCCGGCACAAATAAAGTCCCGACCCGCTTGCCTGCCTGTGCCTGCCGCTGCAGTCTGTATAGCCGTTTTCAAAAATGCAGGGCAGATCTTCTGCCGCTATGCCTATTCCCGTATCCTTTATTACTATTTTTCCGTTTTCAAAATATACCGATAGTTATATTCCATGCTTCCGCTGTTCGCGCACGCTCCGGGCAATTCCGCGGTCGTCTTCAACTATAAGCAGCCGATACATATATTATCACCCTATTTAATAAACGAAAAGCCGAGCACCGCCACGCCTAATATCACCAAAATAACGCCAGTGGCGATATTGAGCGAACGCGGGCTTGCTTTGTTTGCTATTTTCGCCGCTATGCGGGCAAATATAAGCGTGAACACAATGCAAAGCACAAAGGGCAGCATATCGGGCAAGCCGCCTATTGCAAAATGCGAAACAGAGCCTGTAAGGGCGGTAAAGGTCATTATAAAAACGCTGGTTCCCACGGCGGTTTTAAGCTCATAGCCCATAACGCTTGTAAGCAGCAGGAGCATCATCATTCCGCCGCCCGCGCCCACAAAGCCGCAAATAAAGCCGACCGCCGCCCCGCAAAGAGCGGACTTTATAATTCGGGTTTTAAGCGGTATTGCCGCCATATCCTCTTTTGTGGTCATAACCGGCTTTACTATAAACTTTATTCCGAGCAGCAGAGTCATAAATACCGAGAAATTGCCCATTGCGGCAGAGGGCACAAGGCTTGATACATAGCTGCCCACAACCGTGAAAAGCAGCACGCTTGCCATCATGACAACGCCGTTTTTAATATCAAGATTTTTATTTTTGCCGTATGTATAGGCGGAAACGGCGCTTGCCAGCACGTCCGACGCGAGCGCGATTCCCACCGCGGTATACGGTTCAATTCCCAAAAAGGTTACAAGCATAGGAGTTATTACCGCCGCAGCGCTCATTCCGGCAAAGCCGGTGCCGAGACCTGCACCCATACCCGCAAGTAAACAAATTAAAATCGTTTTAAATATTATCATCCTTTTTTTCCTTCGCAGCTTCGGCACGGTCAGCCCTTATATCCCGTATGAGCGTATAAACTATATATGCGCCGAACAGTACAAAAACTGCGGTGAGTGCCATAAAAATATAGCCGTAAGGCTTTTTCTCTGTCTTCTTAGCAACGCCCTCTCCGAAAGAAAGGGTGGAAAAAACCTTTTCGGCGTAATCGGTATTTTCGCCCGACGCGGTATAAAATGAAAGGGTATATTCCTTTTTTGAGGTCACGGTTATATACTGAATAAGGGTGAATTTTCCGCCGCTGTCCTCAGATAGGGCGGTAGCCTTAATAAATTTTATGCCGTTTTGCGTCACCGTTTCGGTGTGAAAGCCATCGCCCGCTATTTCGGGGGCTAAGGCGGCAATTTTATCATCCGAAAGGCTTGTAAGCTCGCCCACACTTTCGGAAAAAGCGGTTGAGTTTTCATAAAGCCTTATCTGCTTCGTGTTTTGTTCGTTGAGAGCAAGATAAATTATGCCGTTGCTATAGCAGTAGTTATCAAGCGAATCGGCTGTTTCTTCCAATATTTCCGCAATTTTTTCATTTGATTGCTTATCGCCGTAGACCAAAAACTCCTTGCCGGGGTTTTCGGTAATTTCGGCGGCGGGAAGCGTGAGAGAAAGCGTTAAAACCGCAAATGCAAGCGCCGACAGGCGCTTTATGCCCGCCCTAAGCATTATTCTGCCTTTTTGCGGCGGTAAGCGTGTTTTGCATAAGCATTGCAATGGTCATAGGTCCTACGCCGCCGGGCACGGGAGTTATGGCAGAAGCCTTTTCCTTTACCGCGTCAAAATCCACATCGCCGCAGAGCTTGCCGTTTTCACGGTTCATACCTACGTCTATCACCACTGCGCCGGGCTTTACCATATCCTCGGTTACAAACTTTGCCTTGCCTACCGCAGCCACCAAAATATCCGCATTTCGGCATATTTCTTTAAGGTTTTTAGTTTTTGAATGACATACCGTAACCGTGCCGTTTGCGTGCAGCAAAAGCATTGCCATGGGCTTGCCCACAATGTTTGAGCGGCCTATTACCACGCAGCTTTTACCCGCAATTTCTATGCCCTCGTATTTAAGCATTTCCATTATGCCCGCAGGCGTGCAGGGTACAAAATCATAATCGCCTATCATTATGCGCCCTACGCTGTAGGGATTGAATGCGTCAACATCCTTTTCGGGTGCTATGCTGTTGATTATCAGCTTTTCATCAAGGTGTTTCGGCAGCGGCAGCTGGCAGAGTATGCCGTTAATGCTTTTCTTGTTATTAAGCGTATTTATAAGTGCTAAAAGCTCCTGCTCGGTAGTGCCTTCGGGCAGAGCGTATTCCTCTGAAATAATACCAAGTGCCTCACACGCTTTTTTCTTATTTGCAACATATATTTTTGATGCGGGGTTTTCGCCAACTATTATAACCGCAAGTCCTACCGTAACGCCGCGCGCGCTCAGTGCCGATACTTCGCTCTGTATGCGCGCCTTTACAGCTGCGGATATTGCCTTTCCGTCAATTATCCTGCTCATGGGTTTCCTCCTGTGTTTCTTCGGTCGGCTCGTCCGCGTTATCGGCAAAAACCGCCTCGTAATCATCGGGCTCTGCCTTTTCCGCCGCGCAGCGGCTGAAAACAACCAATAAAACCGCGCCCGCAATGCAAATTGCAAACGAAAGCAGGCAGGAGACCTTTATGTTGCCGATCATAAGGCTGTCGGTTCTCAGCAGCTCTATTATACCCCTGCCGAAGCCGTACCACACGCAGTACATAAGGGATATTTCGCCGCTGAATTTACGCTTTTTACTGAAATGATTAAGTACGAAAAAGCCCGCCAAGCACCATATGGATTCATAGAGAAAGCAGGGGTGAACAAGCCCCTCGCCCATTTCGGATATTGTTTTATCGCTCTGCATACCCCACCAGCTGCTGCCGGTGAACGCGCCGTATGCCTCTTGATTTACAAAGTTGCCCCAGCGACCTATACCCTGACCGATAAGAAACCCGGCGGACGCCACGTCGAACATATTGAGTATGTTTACCTTGCGTATATAGCACATAATTCCGCCCGAGACAAACGCGCCTATGACCCCGCCGTAAATGGCAAGCCCCGCAAAGCCTGCGGAATTACCGAAACCGAAAAAGTCCTTAATGCCGTCTAACTTCTCGCCGTCGAATATAACGTAATACGCACGGGCGGAAAGTATTGCAACAGGGGTTGCAACCAGTATAACATCAAGCATTTTATCGGGGTTAAGCCCGTAGCGGGCAGCACTTTTAAGCCCGTAGATAAGCGCCAGCAAAAAGCCCGCGGCTATAATTATGCCGTACCAGTATATATCCCAGTGTCTCGAACCCAACGGTATTGTGAAAGCAACGGGCGAAAGGGTAAATTTAAGCCCGAAAAGCGTTACGTTATAGCTCATATAAATTACCTCTGTTCCTCTGTCGGTTCAATTACCGAAAGCACCGATTTATCCGCGTCTAACAGCTGCAGGCGCTTTAAAACGTCCTCGGCAGTAATGTTTTTAAGATATTTAAGTTCATCAAACAGGCCGCACCCGAACATAGCGCAGTTTACAAGATTCATCGTAATGCTTTCCACGCTGTTAAATGAGCGCACCGCGTCGCCGTACATTCCGCAGCGAACGGCGGAAAACAGCTTTTTATCAATTCCGTCGGTCTTAATTCTTTCAATTTCCGCCTTAATTTCGGCGGCTACCTTTTCGGGATCTGACGATTCGCCCTCAAACATCACCGCCGCGTAGCCGTGACCCGTGAAATACTCAAAGCCGAACTCATCGTTTATAAGCCCCGCGTTTATCAGCCTTTTATAAAGGGGAGAGGCGTCGCCCGCTATTATTTCAAGCAGCAGCGCGGTGGCAACCTTTTCCTTTACGGTGCGCTCGGGCGCGCTTACAGGCTCTTTAAAGCCTAAGCAGAACATAGGGTAGGCGACCGCCATTTTCTGCGATACGAAATTTTTCTGCACCGTATCGGGCTCATCGCAGCCTATGCGCGTAATTTCAACAGGCTCCGAGGGCTTTAAGGCGCCGTTTATCTGTGCCAAAACCTTTTCGGTGTTCACATTGCCCGCAATGCAGATAAACATATTTGAAAGGTTGTAAAACGTGTTGTAGCAGCTGTATAAAAGCTTATCGTCTATTTGCGCTATAGACTCCACCGTACCGGCAATATCAATCTTAACCGGATGGTTTTTATACATAGCGCCCAGCATATTAAAGGTGACGCGCCAGTCGGGGCTGTCGTCGTACATTCTTATTTCCTGTCCGATTATTCCCTGCTCCTTGCTTACAGTCTGCGCCGTGAAATACGGCGACTGAACAAAATCAAGCAAAATTGCAAGGTTATCGTAAAATCTGTCGGAGCAGGCGAAAAGATAGCAGGTGCGGTCAAACGAGGTAAAGGCGTTTGCCGAAGCGCCCGTTTCGGCGTATTTTGTAAAGGCGTCGCCGTCCTCGCTTTCAAAAAGCTTATGCTCCAAAAAGTGCGCTATTCCCTCGGGAACGCTTACCTTCTCGCCGTTTACCGCAAAGCAGGTGTCAATAGAGCCGTATTTTGTGCCGAATATGGCATAAGACGAATTATACTGCGGCTTTTCAAGAATATATATTTTAAGCCCGGACGGATGCACCGCCTTAACGTAGCTTTCGCCTATATCGCTTTCAAAAACCTCTTTTTGCATTACTTTTCCTCCTTCGGCAAAAGCTTGTATACCGTGTGCAGCTTTACTCCGTTTGCCGCGGCGATTATTTCATCGCGCGTTACGGCGCTTATTTTCTCTGCAATATCCTCGGGTGAATAAAGATTTTTATTAACGGCTTTCAGCGCGTACCATAAATCCAACAGCGGCTGACTGTCATTATAGGAATTAAGCGAATCGCGTAGACTTTTAACCGATGATGAAAACTCAAAATCGGTAAACTCGCCCTTTTTCATTATTTCAAGCTGCTCTGAAATTGCTTTTTCAGCTTTTTCGGCGTTTTGCTCCTCAACGCCCGATTCAACGGTTATAAGCCCCTTGACCCGCGAAGAGGAAGCCGAGCAATAGTAGCAAAGGCTCATTTTTTCGCGCACGTTATCAAAAAGCCTTGAATACGGTCCGCCGCCGAAAATATCGGTCATAACCATAAGCGGCATGGTGTTGTCGTCATCCCCCGCCGTATCGGAAGAAAAGCCCATAACAAGCTTGCCCTGCTGTATAGCCTGCCGCTCGGTAACGGTGCGCGGCTTGTCGGCAGCGGCTGTCGGCTGGCTTTTTGTGCAATCGGTTATATTATACCTTTCGGTATTTTCAAAGCGGCGGCCTATTTCTTCAAAAAGCCCCTGCGGTACCGCCGCGCCTATGACCTGAACGCGGATATATGCGGTAGCAAGCATTTTTTGCCACATTTCATAAAGCGAGGCTTCGGTTATCGCCTCAATATCCTCCACCGTTCCGCACTTAGGTGTGCCGTAGCAGCTGCCCTTATACATTTCTTCAATAAGGCGGTTTTTAGCGTATACGCGCTTTTCGCTCATCTCGCCCTTTACATGCTCTATTGCCTTGCGCTTTTCTCTTGCCAAATCATCGGCGCAAAAAGCGCCGTTTTCCGCCTTGGGCTCGAAAATAAGGCTTAAAAGCATATCGCAGGCGCGCTTTATAAGCGACTCGCTTTCAAAGGTGTACTTATCGTTTATAACCGACATTCTCAGCTTTAAAAGCTGGTAATCTCCGAGCTTTTCCGCAGCTGCGTCAAGCTGAGCGCCGTAAAGCCGCTCAAGGCGGTAGTTAAGCACCGAAAAATCGGGATACTTCTCACCGCAGGTGGTAAGCACAAAGGGCAGCAGCGCGTAAGACGCGGCAGTCTCTTTTTCCAGCGGCAAATAAAAGTTAAAGGATATTGACGTAGTGTTGAACCTTTCGTTTTTAACGAAAAGCCCCTCTACGCCCTCTGAAATACGATATACTTTAGCAGCCATTTTTTCCTCCTTAAAATCAGTTAAAATCAGTCCCGAGGTTATCGGAGCTGTCGTCTCCCTTATAGGAATTTACATAGATTGTAACCGCGCTGTCGGGGCTTATCTGCGTGCCGTATTTCGGCTCCTGCTCAAGCACCGCGCCCGGCTTTTTGTTTTCATCGTACTTTTCAAGCACCTCTATATTATCATACAAAAAGCCCTGTTTTAAAAGCTCAAGCTTTGCGTTGATTTCTTCAAGCCCCACAACGTTTGCAATTTTTACCTCTTTTGGTCCCAGACTTATTGTAACCTCAATTTTGGTATCTCTTGCAACCTGTGTGCCCTCTGCAAGCGATTGGGCGCAAATTTGCCCCTTGGCGTATTTATCGTTAAATTCCTTGCCCTTTATAACAAAGGTGAATTTTTCATAATCCTCATTATCAGCAAGCTCGGCGTAATATTTACCGGTAAGCGACGGCACCGAGAAAAGCACCGCGCTTTCTGCAGCCCCGCTGTCGATAGTGCCTATAGAATCAACGCTGGGTGCTGCGGTGGATACGCTGCCGCTTTGATCCGACGCATTTTTATTACCGAAAATATCATTTTTGAACACCGTAAAAACAAGTATTGCCACAATTCCGATAAACACTGCGGCAGTGCAGGCTGCGGAAAGTATAACATATTTTGCCGTGCTTCCCTTTTTCTGCGGCCTTTGCGCGCTTGATGCGCGCTTTTCGGGCGCGGCGTTTTTCTTCTGCGGCTCGCCCGTTTCGGCGTAAACCAGCTCGTTTTTAAAGTCCTCGATATTTCCCGTGCGGTTTTTCGGCAGCACCTGCAAGCCGTTTGCAAGCGCCTGCAAAACATGCCGCGGCAGCTCCTCGGCAAATTTTGCGGGAATGGTCATCGAATCATTTTTAAGCCTTTCGGGAGCTTCGGGCGGAACCGTGCCTATAAGCACATTGAAAAGCACCGCGCAAAGCCCGTAAACGTCAGTATATGCGCCGGTCTGCAGTTTTTCGGAATTATACTGCTCCACTGCGGCAAAGCCGGGGAAAAGCTCCGCTTTAAGACCGCCGTCGGCTGCGCGCAGCCGCTTTACCGAGTAACCCGAGATACGCAGCTTTCCGTCTCTGCCGACAAGCACGGTATCACAGGAGATTCCTCCGTGAATTACCCCGATATCGTTCATTCCCTTGAGAGTATCTATAAGCGGCAGGAAAAGCGGGCGCGCCTGCTCCCACTTAAGAGTACCGCCGTTACGCTGCAGAAATTCCGCCATGGTTATTGCGGCAAAGCTTTGAGAAACGGCATAAACCGTACCGTTTTCTTCAAAAACGCTGAGAACGGGGATAAGCGCGGGCAGCTCCGAGGAGCTTATTTTGCGGTTTATATCCATAAACTCCATTAAGCCCTCGTTGAAGATATATTCCCCGCCGCCTACAATCGCTACGGTCTTATCGGGATTTCTTTCTGCAAAGCCCGCGGGAAAATACTCCCTGATGCTCACTGCGATATCGTCGGCAGTATCCCAGCCGATGTAGGTTATGCCCTCTCCGTTGCGCTTCTTTGCCTGACCCACCATATAGCGGTTATCAAGCGTAAAGCCTACGGGAAGGCAGATATCCGGATTGCGGCTTGCAGAGTCGTAGCCGCAGATAGGGCATATTTTCTCCCCGCCGTTATCATTCATGCAGCCCGGGCAGAGTCTTTCGGTGTTTATCATAAACTTCCTCCGAGTAGATATATTAATGTATTATAATTATACCATATCTGTCAAGTCGCGGCGGTAAACGCCGCCTGCTTGCGTTTGGCCTTTTTGCTTACCGTGCCTCCCGGCGCTATCGGAATCATCTCTCTGAACACGCAGGTGTGGCGTTCTGTTATCAGTCTGTCCTCATGCAGCGAGCCGAAATACCAATGCCTGAATTTACATGAGCGCCCTATTTCCTCAAGATAGCCGTTAAGCTTATTTATGCGGTCGGCGTCACCCCTGCGCAGAAGTATAGCGCTTTTAACAAGGGACGGCGGCTCGTGGGTTATAATATAATCTACGCTAAGCCCCGCCGCGTCAAGCCGCTTTGCGCCCTCTGCCATTTCCATAGGTGTCGGCTCTTCCTCGCGCCACCAGTTGCCCGACGCTATGCGCATATCCTTATCGCTGCTTTCTCCCCCGCCGAAGGTGAAAAAGCTGTTGCCCTCAATTTCAAAGATCTGACCGCGCATAAGGTGGATAAGATTTCCCTTTATTCTGTGCACCATTCCGCCGTGCCAGTAGGTCACGCGCGCTTTGTTTATGGTAGTGAGATTATCATGCGTACCGTCCACAAACGCGGTTACAAACCGTCTCGTCGCAAGGTAATCTATTACCTGTTTTTCGGTTTTTCCACCGTCAAATATATAGCCGAAGTCTCCGCAGACTATAAGCACATCTCCGCTTTTCAATTTTCTGAAATTTTTATCGTACAGCCGCTCAAGGCAGCCGTGCGTATCTCCCGTAATATAAACCGTAAATTTCACCTACTTAAAAAATTTAAACTGTGAAGTAATCAAAATATGATATTTTGCGGCGGTGACGCCGCATTTTCGTTTTTCCCATGCCTGCGCGGCGGAAAAACACATTGTAAGCGAAAAATAGCTATTAAGCTATTTTTCAAGAACACTGGGGTGAGTACCCACGGGGATAGAGTGCAGTCCGAAAATCCGTGATTTTCGAGCGAGCGGCATTCCCGCGGGGGAGCGTGCCTTTTTTGGCACGCGAAAAAATTAGGTCTTTAAATTTGAAAATTATATGATATAATAGCATTATACTATATTTCAAGGGAGATTTCCATGCCAAAAAAAATAATTTACTTTTTTTTAACTATTTTAACGGTCGTGGCTGTTATTTCTCCGGCTTTTACCGCCTCGGCATATGAAATTACGGGCTTCGAGGTATCCGCAGAAGCGGGAATGCTTGTATCTATGGATACGGGCGAGACGCTGTACTCCAAAAATATTGACGAAAAGGTATACCCCGCCTCAATAACCAAAATAATGACCGTAACACTCATGCTTGAAAGTGAAAAATACGATCCTGCCGGCAAGGTTACCATGTCAAAAGAGGTAGACAGGCTGATAACCGGCACGGGCAGCGCGGTTTCCAACCTTAAAATCGGGGAAGAAATAACCCAGCTTGACTTGGTTTATACCGTTCTTATGTCCTCCTTCGGGGACTGCGCGTACTTAGCGGCGCTGTATTACGGCGGCAGCGTGGAAGCGTTTGTTGAGCAGATGAACAATAAGGCGGCGGAGCTGGGGCTTACGGGAACGCACTACACCAACCCCGTAGGGCTGCATGATGAGCAGAACTACACCACCGTGCGGGATATTCATACCCTTGCGACATACGCCCTTAAAAACGAAACCTTTAAAACCGTTTGTGAAACGGCGCGCTATACAATCGAAGCAACCAATATGTCGGGCAAGCGCACCATTTCCACCACAAACCTTATGCAGGACTCCAACACAAATTACTATTACCAATACGCAAGGGGCGTAAAGACCGGATTTACGGACGAAGCGGGCAGATGTCTTGTAAGCACCGCGACATATAACGGCTACAACTATATGTGCATACTTATGAAATGCCCCGCAAACGCAGGTAAAAGGTATGAGTTTATAGACTCGGCAAACCTTTACCGCTGGGCGTTCAACAATTTCTCATTCAAGCAGGTGGCGGATTCCACAGAGCCCGTTTGCGAGCTGCCGGTCGATTTATCGTTTGATACCGATTTCGTTCCGCTTTACTTTGAAAAACCGTTTGTTACGGTGCTGCCGAATGAAGCGGACAGTTCAACAATAGTTGTCAAGCCGAAACTTTATCACGAAAGAAAGGACGCTCCTATAAAAAAGGGAGAAATACTAGGCACGGCGGATATTGTGTACGCCGAGCAGGTAATAGGCACGGTAAATTTGGTAGCGGGCAGCGGCGTTAAGGCAAGTAAGCTGCTTATAGCCCTCAGAGCCGTAAAAGGCTTTTTCGGCTCGTTTTACATGAAAATAATTTATATACTTATCGCGCTTGTAATTGTGATATTTATACTCATGATAATAAGGCTCAATATTGCAAGAATAAGAAAGCGAAAGGTAAAATATATTCCCTACGGGAAAAAGAAAGGCGACGACAGATATGACCGTTAAAAAAATCATAGCAATATTATCCGCAGCGATACTGACACTTACATTTTGCGGATGTTCAAAAAGGCAAAGCGAGTTTGACAGTGATACCGGCAGCGGCTACGGCACCCACCACGCGGTTATAACAGTTAAGGATTACGGCGACATAAAGCTTGTGCTTGACGGCGACACTGCCCCGATAACCGTTAAAAACTTTGTGGAGCTTGCAAAAAGCGGCTTTTACGACGGACTTACCTTCCACCGCATAATAAAGGGCTTTATGATTCAGGGCGGTGACCCCAAGGGCAACGGCACCGGCGGCAGTGATAAAACAATACGCGGCGAATTTTCGAAAAACGGCGTGGAAAACAACATTTCCCACAAGCGCGGAGTTATTTCCATGGCACGCTCGCAGGATAACAACAGCGCTTCCTCCCAGTTCTTTATAATGCACAAGGACGGTGATTATCTTGACGGCTCATATGCCGCCTTCGGTCACGTTACCGAGGGTATGGACGTGGTTGATAAAATAGCCGAAAACACACCCGTCACCGACTCAAACGGCACGGTTTTAAAGGAAAACCAGCCGATAATCGAAAAAATAGTTATCACGGACTGAAAAACCTCCCGCCCCCTGTTTTGACTTCTGTCTTTACAGGGGGCTTTTGCTGTACGCGGCGGTGCTTGAGGTCATTCAATCTTTTTCAAGCTTTTACGGTATAATATAACAGTATAATATAAAAGAAGCTCGGAAGGAAAACGGAAATGAAGCTTTTGCTTGTTGAGGGCGAAAGAAGAATTGCGTATTACGGAATATCTCATTGCAAACCAAAACCGAATTCTCGCAAGGGCAAAATAGGCGTTTCCTGCCATGACGGAAAAATTGAATTTTACGCCGTTATCCCACAGGGTAAGTGAGCCTCAACGGCGTAAAATCAACAATAAACCGAACTTCAATTCTTTCACCTTTGATTTTCGGTTTTACCTTCAGAATCGGGGTTTATAAGTTCGCGCCGCCGGCGATAAAATGTAGACCTGCTCCTGCCGCATATTTTCAGCACCTTTTTTAAGGTTATTGTTCCCTTTTCCCACCGATTCACAATATTGGCAAAATCATAAGGCGCGGAAATATCGGGTCTGCCGAACTTGACTCCGCGCGTTTTTGCGGCGGCAATGCCGTCTGCCTGCCGCTTTTTTATGTTTTCCCGCTCGTTTTGCGCCGCAAATGAAAGTATTTGCAAAACAAGATCGGCAATGAATGTACCCATCAGATCCTTTCCCTGACGGGTATCGAGAAGCGGCATATCAAGAACACATATATCTATTCCTATTTTCTTTGTTAAAATGCGCCACTGATTTTGAATCTCGCCGTAATTCC
>URNB01000016.1 GCA_900549055.1 uncultured Oscillospiraceae bacterium | reverse complement strand
CCAGGGAAAAACACAAATCAGCGCAAAGGCTACAGGTATTTCATTGGTTAATAAAAAGCCATAATGCTGTGCGGCGCTGTAATGCCGACAGGGGAACAGAATATTTTTGCCTTAGTAAAAATATTCCCCGGCGGCGGCGCAGCGCCGCACTTCCATAAGGGCAAGTATTACCCTTATGGAAGCATAAGTAGCAGTAGCAATGAAAGGAGGAATTTCATATGGCTTCTAATCCGCAATCACGCAAATGGACGCTTACAATCAATAATCCGCAGGACTGCGGGCTTGACCGTGACGGTATTCGCAAAATTTTAAATCTGTTTTGTCCGGATTATTACTGTATGGCGGACGAAACGGCAACAACGGGAACATTTCACACCCATATTTTCATTTACTCTAAATCCCCTATTCGCTTTTCAACTGTTAAAAACCGTTTTCCCACCGCACACATAGAAAAGGCATTCGGCAGTGCAAAGGAAAACCGCGACTATATACGCAAGGAGGGCAAATGGGCAGACGATAAAAAGAGTGAAACCTCACATAAGGGCAGCTTTTACGAATTTGGGAATATACCGAATGAATGTGAGGAGCGCGACCCGAAAATGTATAAGCTGCTTTGCAATGTAAAGGACGGCTTATCAACGACAGAAATAATAGACGAAACACCCTCTTTTGCCTTTAAGCTAAAGGATATAGATATTTTGCGCGAGGCATATCTTTCGGAGCGCTACCGTTCCGAAAACAGAGAGCTTACCGTTACATATCTGTTCGGAGCGTCGGGCACGGGAAAAACAAGCGGTATATATAAAAAGCACCCCGCAAGCGAAATATGCAGAATTACCGATTACAACGGGAAAAACGGTGTACGGTTTGATTCGTACCACGGTCAGGATATATTGGTTTTTGAAGAATTTAATTCTCAAATACCGATAGAAACAATGCTTAATTATCTTGACATATATCCGCTTACACTACCGGCACGGTATTCCGACCGCACCGCGTGTTATACAAAGGTGTATATAACCTCTAACCTGCCCTTAAACGAGCAGTATATTGATGTCAAGCACAATCACCCCGAAACATGGAAAGCATTTATACGCCGTATTCACCGCGTTTTCTTTTATAAAGCCGGCGGGCAGACAGAAGAAATTTATTTCAGGTGAGGAGGGTTTCTATGACCGATAATGATAAGGAACGACTGAAAAAGCAGACGCAAAAGCGGTATTTATTGCTTCGTATTAAAAACGGATATGATTTTGTAAGAGAAAATAAATCGGGGAGATATATTATTTTGGCGGTTTATGCCGCTGTTATAATATTTTGGCTTTTCTGCAAAAGTTACTTTGATATTGAAAAGACGGACTTTATCTCCCCTGCATTTATCGCTTTGCTAAAGCTTTTCTTTCCCTTAATGATTATTGCCGTCGCACCTGCCGTGCTTATACTGCTCGGAACTCCTGCCGGCAGCGAAACCGTTTCAAACGGGTTAAAACGAATCGGGTTTACAAACAGCGCCGGAGAAATACCTATGCTTATTTCAAAGGAAACGGACGAAAAAGACAGTTCGGTAACCGTATATCGGTTTTACGGCGTAGGTATACCGCTTAAAGAATGGGAAGACAAACGGCAAAAAATAGAGGCGGCGCTCAATTTGAATATAGTAAATCTGAAAGAGGGCAGCAATAAACAGGAAATTATGCTTTATGCGGTTCAGGCGGATACTTCCCTTTTAAAGCGTATTGTGTGGAACGACAATTATCTTGCAGGCAGTAATTCCGTGCTCATGCTCGGTAAAAGCCTTTTGGGTACGGTCACGGTGGATCTGAAAAAAATACCGCACATTTTACTCGGCGGCTCGACAGGCAGCGGTAAAAGCGTTCTGTTAAAGCTATTGCTTATGCAGGCATTAAAGAAAAATATGTCGGTCAGCATAGCGGATTTTAAGGGCGGAGTGGATTTTCCCTCAATTTGGCAGGATAACTGCAAAATGTGTTTTGATGAAAATGAGCTTATAACGCTGCTGACCGGGCTTGCAGATGAATTGCAGCGGCGAAAAGTCTTACTGCGTGAAAATAATTGCCGAAACATAGACGAATACTGCCGAGAAACAGGAAAAGAACTGAAACGCTGCATATTTGCCTGTGATGAAATTGCCGAGGTACTCGATAAAACCGGACTTACAAAAGAACAGAAAGAGCGGGTAAGCTTAATAGAAAGTAAGCTGTCCGTAATAGCCCGACAGGGGCGGGCTTTCGGTATTCATCTGATACTTGCAACGCAAAGACCTGACGCCGCCATTCTTTCAGGGCAGATACGAAACAATATTGATTGCCGCATTTGCGGCAGGGCTGATAATATACTGTCGCAGATTATACTCGACAGCACCGCTGCAGCAGAGCAAATACCCAAAGATACCGCAGGCAGATTTATCTTATACGACGGTACGGTTTTCCAAGCATATTATTTTGAAGATTGACGGAAAGGAGTGTGTTTGAATGCAACAAAACAATGTAAGTATACCGCTTAATTTAAAGCTTACAATGACCGTAAAGGAAGCCGCAGAATACAGCAATATAGGTATTAACCGCATTGACCGTATGCTGCGGAGTCCGAATTGTCCGTTCGTGTTATATGTCGGAACAAAAAAGCTTGTTAAACGCAAGGAATTTGAGCAATTCATCAGCAATAAATTAACAATTTAATACGGTCATATTAATTTTATATGTTTTATATTGAAAAAACAGGGCTGATGCATTATAATATAATAGTTGCATTGGCTCTTTTTCTCGTTTGGAGAAAGGAGTTTTAAAATGGGTAAAAACCTTAAAGGAAAAGAAATAGGAAAAGGTATTTGCCAAAGAAAGGACGGATTATATACCGCAAGATTTGTTGACAGAACAGGTAAAAGACACGAAAAATGTTTTTCACTTCTTCCGGAAGCTCGCAACTGGTTAGAGGATTCAAAATATGCAGATAAGCACGGCAATATTTTTGCCCCGTCAAGTATGACAGTTGATGAATGGTTTGAATATTGGATAAATAATATTGTGGGTGATTTAGCCCCAAACACCGTAAGGAATTACCGTGAACGGTATAAATTCAATATACAGCCCGTTATCGGCAAAATGCTTTTAGCCGATGTCAAGCCTATGCACTGCAAATTGGTATTAAACAAAATGGATAGCGATTACGCAGGCTCGACAATAAGGCAAACTTATATTTGTATGGGAACTATGCTTAAATCCGCATTGATGAACGATATAATTGAAAAGCACCCTATGAACGGCGTAAGGTACACCAAACCTGTACGGGAAGTAAACGACATCAAATATCTTACAGTAAGCGAACAGCGGCAATTTTTAGAAGCCGCAAAACGCTCTCACAATTATGCGCAATATTCGCTTATTCTCGAAACGGGACTTCGCACGGGCGAATTGATTGGCCTGACATGGGACGCTATCAATTGGAAAAAGCGGACTTTAACCGTTAATAAAACTTTAGAATACAGGCACGAGCAAGGCTGTTGGAGAGCAGGACCGCCGAAAACACCGCAAAGCTACCGCACTATTCCGTTAACCGATAAAGCTTACGAAATTCTAAAGGATATTTACAAGACTGCAAAAACTCGCAAAACCTCCGAAACGCTTTCGCAGACCTTGGAGTTTATTGACAGGCATACCGGGGCGAAATCTTTTCTTGAAATGAAAGACCTTGTATTTATAAATTGGAGAACGGGCGAACCCACAAAAAACAGCTCATATGACACACATCTGTACAAATTGTGCGACGAAGCAGGCATTAAACGCTTTTGTATGCACGCTTTACGCCATACATACGCAACACGGGCGATAGAAAGCGGTATGCAGCCGAAGGTTTTACAGAGGCTTTTGGGACATTCTAGTCTTCAAATGACTATGGACAGATATGTGCATGTAACCGAGGATTCTTTTGTAAACGCCGTTCATCAATTTGAAAGCTATTCATTTCTGCAAAATGGTGTAGAAATGGTGTAGTTGGGCAAATAAAAACGCCCCGAACACTAATAAAATAAGGAGATATGGGAATAAATGAAATTAGGAATGGTAGGGCTGCCGAACGTAGGCAAATCAACCCTTTTCAACGCAATAACAAACGCGGGGGCGCAGTCGGCGAATTACCCCTTTTGCACAATAGAGCCGAATGTGGGAATGGTGAGCGTGCCGGACGGGCGGCTTGAAAAATTAGCGGAGATATACAACCCGGACAAGTTTACCCCGGCGGTCATTGAATTTGTGGATATTGCGGGGCTTGTAAAGGGTGCTTCAAAGGGCGAGGGGCTTGGCAATAAGTTCCTTTCCAACATACGCGAGGTGGACGCGATAGTTCACGTTGTGCGCTGCTTTGAAAGCGACGATATTATTCACGTAGAAGGCTCGGTTGACCCTGCGCGCGATATTGAAACTATAAACTTGGAACTTATTTTTTCGGATATTGAAATGGCGCAGCGCCGCCTTGATAAAACCGCAAAGGCGCTTAAGGGTGATAAATCGCTGCAGGGCGAGGTTGATTTCTTAAAAAGGCTTATAGCCCACCTTGAAAACGGGTTACCCGCCCGCTCGGTTGAAATTAACGATGAAACAGAGCAAAACGTGCTTGACACCACGGCGCTGCTTTCGGCAAAGCCTGTAATTTATGCCTGCAATATGAGCGAGGAGGACTTTACCTCGGGCATAGAGACCAACAAAAACTACAATACGGTAAAGGAAATTGCCGAACGCGAAAAGGCGGAAATTCTGCCGATATGCGCATCTCTGGAGGCTGAAATTTCGGGGCTTTCGGATGAAGAAAAGGTTATGTTCCTTGAAGAATTGGGGCTTGAGCGCTCGGGGCTTGACCGTATGATTCAAAAATGCTACCACCTTTTGGGGCTTATTTCTTACCTTACCGCAGGCAAGCCCGAGGTGCGCGCCTGGACTATTAAACAGGGCACAAAGGCGCCGCAGGCAGCGGGGAAAATTCATTCCGACTTTGAGCGCGGCTTTATTCGCGCAGAGGTTATAAACTTTGACGAATTTATAAACGAATGCGGCGGCAGCATGACGGCTGCAAAGGAAAAGGGACTTGTAAGGAGCGAGGGCAAGGAATATGTTATGAAGGACGGAGACATTGTTCTCTTCCGTTTTAATGTTTGATTTTCGGAGTTGATATTTTATGGGTGGTTTTTATTACTACGGTATAGACTCGCTTTACATTTATCTTGTAGTTCCGGCAATTATAATAATGCTCTGGTCGCAGATAAGGGTAAAAACGGTTTTTTCAAAGTACAGCACACATCATTCGCCGCTTACCGGAGCGGACGCCGCGCGGCGGGTGCTTGAGGCAAACGGTGTATATAATGTTAAAATAGAGCGCGTTTCGGGCAATCTTACCGACCACTACGACCCGAGGACTAACGTTATACGCCTTTCCGATTCGGTTTACGGCGCAAACAACCTTTCCGCCGTGGGCGTTGCCGCACACGAGGCGGGACACGCCGTTCAGTACTCAAAGGGCTATGTGCCCATAAAGGTGCGCTCGGTAATACTGCCGGTATGTAATTTGGGCTCGCAGCTTTCAATGCCGCTGCTTATAATCGGGCTTATCTTCGATTTTTATTTTCTTGTGAAGCTGGGCGTTATTTTCTTCTGCGTGGCGCTGCTTTTTCAGCTTTTAACGCTGCCTATTGAGTTCAACGCGTCTCACAGAGCGCTTGTGACGCTTGATTCTTCGGGACTTATAAGGGAAGACGAGAAAAAAGCGGTGCGCAGGGTGCTTTCAGCTGCTGCAATGACCTATGTTGCGGCTCTGCTTGTATCGCTCACGCAGCTTATACGCCTTTTGGCAATTAGCAAGAGAAACAGGCGGTAATTTTTACTGCGCGGCTTTGGCTGAATAGCCGAAAGAATTATCACCCATAATAACTACGGGTGATAAAATGAAACAGCGAAAAATAAAATTTATGCTTTTTTCAATAGGCGCCGTGGGCTACGGGCTTATTGAGATTATATGGCGCGGTTACACGCACTGGTCAATGCTGGGAGCGGGCGGAATTTGCTTTGTGTTCTTCGGCACAATAAGCGAAAAGCTCAAAAAAGCGGGACTTTTAATAAAAGGACTTGTAGGCAGCACCTTTGTTACGGGTATTGAGTTCATTTTCGGCGTTGTATTTAATATAATTTTAAAGAAGAACGTTTGGGATTACAGTAAAATGCCGATGAACATAGGCGGACAGATTTGTATGCCCTATTCCTGCCTTTGGGTGCTTTTAAGTCTTGTGTGTATTCCGTTTGCGGGCAAGGTAAAAAAACAGTTAGGCAATAATATTATTAAAAAATAAGGCGGAAATAAAAGTGGAATTTCTTCACAGAACCTGGGCGGAAATTGATGTTGACGCCCTTGTACATAACTTCGGTATTATTAAAAAAGAGGCGGCGGGCACTAAAATAATGGCGGTCGTAAAGGCTGACGCCTACGGTCACTCCGCGCGCAACGTCGCTCCCCTGCTTGAGGCAGAGGGGGCGGACGCTTTCGCCGTTTCAAATATAGAGGAGGCTGTAACGCTGCGCGGCTGCGGTATAACCAAGCCTATTCTTATTTTGGGGTATACACCTGTTAGTATGGCTTCGCAGCTTTATATTAACGATATAACCCAAAGCGTTTACTCCCCCGAATACGCTGCTGCACTCTCAAAAAAAGCCACGGCGGATAAGGTGAGAATTAAAATACACATAAAGCTTGATACGGGTATGAGCCGCATTGGGTTTGACTGCCGTGATAATTCTCTTTCGGGGATTGATGACGCGTGTGCCGCCGCGCGGCTGCCGGGCTTTGATTTCGGCGGGATTTTTACGCATTTTGCCGTTTCCGACCGCACCTCCCAAGAAGAGGACGGCTTTACCGTCGCGCAGTATTCGCGCTTTATTGCGGCAAAGGAGCGCTTTATAAAGGCAGGGCTTACCCCAAAAATTTGCCACTGCTGCAATTCGGCGGCTTTCTGCCTTGATACCGATAAGCACCTTGATATGTGCCGCCCGGGCATAATTCTTTACGGACTAACCCCGTCTTCCGGCTTAAAGCTTAAAGAGGATTTTATACCCGCAATGACGGTGAAATCGGTTGTTTCAATGGTTAAAACCGTTAAAAAGGGCGATACCGTAAGCTACGGCAGAACCTTTACCGCCGAAAGGGAAATGAAAACCGCAACAGTAACCGCAGGCTATGCCGACGGCTACCCGCGACTGCTTTCAAATAAAGGCTATGTTTTAATAAAGGGCAAAAAAGCCCCTATAATCGGCAGGATTTGTATGGATCAGATGTCGGTTGACGTGACGGATATTGAGGACGTAAAGCAGGGCGACGAGGTAATTTTATTCGGCAAGGAATTACCCGTTGAAGAGCTTGCGGATATGTGCGGCACCATAAATTATGAAATAATCTGCGGCATATCCCCGCGCGTTCCGCGAATAATAGTAAAAAACGGTGCGATATGAAAAAGTATATTTTAACGCTTGACGAGGGTACGACCAGCGCCCGCGCCGTGCTTTTTGATAAGGGCGGAAATGCCGTATCGGCAGCACAAAGGGAATTCAAGCAAATATACCCGCAGCCGGGCTTTGTGGAGCATGACCCCGTGGAGATATTTTCGGTTCAGTACGCCGCCGTTACCGAGGCTATAACGGCAATAGGCGCCTCTGCCGATGAAATTGCCGCCGTGGGGGTTACAAATCAGCGCGAGACTACGATTATATGGGATAAAAATACAGGCGAGCCGATTTATAACGCGATAGTGTGGCAGTGCCGCCGCACATCTGAAATGTGCGATAAATTACGCGCCGACGGCTTGGAGGAATATATACGCAAAACAACGGGGCTGCGCATTGACGCATATTTCAGCGCCACCAAAATTAAATGGATACTTGATAATGTTCCCGGCGCGCGTGACAGAGCCGAAAACGGCGAGCTGCTTTTCGGCACGGTTGATACATGGCTTATATGGAAGCTGTCAAGCGGCAAAATTCACGTTACCGACCGCACAAACGCCGCAAGAACAATGCTTTACGATATACACTCACTTACTTGGGATAAAAGAATACTTGAGATACTGCAAATTCCAAAGTGTATGCTGCCTGAGGTGCGCTCAAGCAGCGAAATTTACGGCGATGTAAATATTCTGGGCGCGGAAATACCGGTTTCGGGCATTGCAGGCGACCAGCAGGCAGCGCTTTTCGGGCAGAAATGCTTTTGCGAAGGCGATATTAAAAACACCTACGGCACGGGCTGCTTTTTGCTTATGAACACGGGTGATACCGCTTTTGAAAGCAAAAACGGGCTTATAACCACCATTGCCGCCGACGCGGGAGACAACATATGCTACGCGCTTGAGGGCAGCGTGTTTGTGGGCGGTGCGGTCATTCAGTGGCTGCGCGATGAATTGGGGCTTATAGCCTCTGCTGCCGAAAGCGAAAAAGCGGCGCTTTCCGTTCCCGATTCGGCGGGGGTTTACATTGTTCCCGCCTTTGCGGGGCTGGGCGCGCCCTACTGGGATATGTACGCCCGCGGCACAATTTGCGGGCTTACGCGCGGCAGCGGCAAAAACCACATAATAAGGGCTTGTCTTGAAGCCATAGCCTACCAAACCAACGACCTTATAACCGCGCTTAAGGCGGACACGGGGCTGCCCATTAATCATATAAGAGCGGACGGCGGAGCTGCCGCAAATAACTTTTTAATGCAGTTTCAGGCGGATATTTCGGATGTAGGGGTTATAAGACCCGTGCAGACCGAGGCTACCGCCGCGGGGGCGGCATATCTTGCGGGGCTTGCCGTGGGCTTTTGGAAGAATAAAAACGAGATTCTCCGCCTGCCCGATAAGCAAACCGAGTTTAAACCCGCAATTACGGCAAAACGCCGCGAAACGCTGACAGACGGCTGGAAACGCGCTGTGCGCAGCACCAAAGCCTTTTAAAGGAGGAAAACCTATGCATTACGAGCTTAAAGCAATAGAGGTTCCCAGCACCGATAATATTCACACGCTTAAAGGCAGAATTTATATACCCGAGGGCGAAATAAAGGGCATTTTCCACATTGTTCACGGTATGTGCGAATATATAGCGCGCTACGACCATATTTTCGCATTTTTGGCTGAAAAGGGCTATGTTTGCTGCGGCTATGATAATTTAGGTCACGGCGAAACGGCAAAAAATAAAGATGAATTAGGCTTTATAGCCCACCGCAACGGCTGGAAATACCTTGTAAACGACGTTAAAGCCTTTGAGGACGCGGTGAGAAAAATGTTCCCCGATAAACCGCTTTACCTTATGGGGCACTCAATGGGCTCGTTTATTTCCCGTATAGCCGCCGAAAATTACGGCGACGGAATTGAAAAATTCATAATCTGCGGAACGGGCGGACCCAACGCCGTAGCGCCGTTCGGGCTGCTGCTGACCGACATAATGCAGCTGTTTTTCGGGGAAAAGCACCGCTCAAGGCTTATAAACAATATCGCTTTCGGCGCGTATAACAAGCGCTTTGAGGGGGAAAGTGAGTACGATTGGGTCACCTCCGACCGCGAGGTCACCGAGAAATATGCGGCGGACGAATACTGCACCTTTAAATTTACCGTGTCCGCCATGCACGACCTTGTAAAGCTGAATATGCTCAGCAACCGCGGCGCCTGGTTTAAAAATATGCGCAAAACTCTGCCCGTGCTTTTGATTTCGGGTACGCACGACCCCGTCGGAAATTACGGCAAGGGTGTTAAAACGGTTTATAAAAGGCTTAAAGCCGCAGGTATGAAAGATGTTAGTATAAAGCTTTATGAAAACTGCCGCCACGAAATACACAACGATATTTGCAGGCAGGACGTTATGAACGATATTTTGGAGTTTATAGAAAAATAAAGCGAGGTATATTTATGAAAAAGCGAATTTTTCCGATATGTCTTTCTTTTTTGATTTCGGCCGCATATGTGGCTTCGGGCATCTACTTTGTATCGTGTGTCATAAAGAATCCCGGGCCGAATTATGCAATGCTGTGGATACCGCAGGCGGTTTTTTCGGCTGCGGATTATGCTGTTCTCGGCGTGCTGCTGTGTCGGGATAAGGCGGATAAGATTGCCGTGACGGTTATAGCCGCAATCGCTTTCTTTTTTGCAATAGGCCCGCTTGCGTTTATACTGATGTCGTTTATGTTTTTTCTTATGTTTCCCTTCAGCTTTGAAATATTTCTGCTCTTTTTTGCACCGATACTCCTCTGTGCGTTTCCGTTTGTGCTGGCAGGCATACAGATAAGCAAAAGCAGTAGGATGAAAAATATATAATCGCTTGTGATTCACAGAATCGGAGCAGAAGAAATTGTTTCTTTATGCCCGATTTTGTGAATTTTTTTTTAAAATTAAAATAATGCTTGACTATCGCTGCCAAACGGTATATAATAATGAATTACTAATGATGATGGGGGATTGTGCGCCTATTTTGCCCCGAAGCAATTTTTAAGTGCGCCGAACCCGTTGTGAATGCTTGCTCTTGCGGCTCTTTTTGCCGCAAAATATACGGAGGAGTGATTGTAAACCTATGGAGCCGACTTCAATGGTAAAACCGGTACGCCTGGGCAATAACAACCGAATGACCTTCTCGAAGATCAACGAAGTTATTGACATGCCTAATCTCATTGAAATTCAGAAGGATTCGTACAAATGGTTTGTTGAGGAGGGTCTGAAAGAAGTCTTCAGGGATATGTCCGATATAACGGACTACAGCGGAAACCTGAGGCTCAGCTTTGTTGACTACCGCCTTGACGATACTCCCAAATACGATGTTACCGAATGCAAAGCGCGCGATACGACATATGCCGCGCCGCTTCGCGTTACCGCGCACCTTGTAAACAGCGAGACCGGGGAGATCAAGGAAAGCGAGGTCTCCATGGGCGATTTCCCGCTGATGACCGAATCCGGCACCTTTGTAATAAACGGTGCGGAGCGCGCCATAGTTTCGCAGCTTGTGCGTTCGCCGGGTGTTTATTTCGCCGAAAAGACCGATGAAAAGACCGGTAAACGGCTTTTTTCCTCCACGATAATCCCGAACCGCGGCGCATGGCTTGAGTATGAAACCTCTCCGAACGATGTGCTTTATGTACGCATCGATAAAAACCGCAAGCTGCCCATTACTACCTTTGTGCGTTCACTCGGAATCGGTACAAACGATATGATAAGAACGCTTTTGGGTGAGGACGAGCGTCTTTCCGCGACCCTTGAGACGGATGACACCAAGTCGGTTGAGGACGCGCTTGTAGAGGTCTATAAAAAGCTCCGCCCCAGCGAGCCTGTAACCATTGAGGGTGCAAAGGCTTATCTTGAGCAGCTTTTCTTTGACCCGCACAGATATGATATTTCCCGCGTGGGTCGCTATAAATACAATAAAAAATTGGCAATAGGCGCCAGAATCCGCGGCGCCGTGCTTTCGCGCCCTGTGGCAGATCCGATGACCGGTGAAATTCTTGCCGAGGCGGATGTGACCGTCAGCCGAGAACTGGCTGATACCATAGAGCGTAAGGGCGTAAAGGAAGCCTATATCAATGTTATGGACTTTGAGGGCAATGTTACTGAAGTAAAGGTGCTCTCAAACGGTATGGTAAGGCTTTGCGATTTTACCGATTTCACTGCCGATGAACTCGGCGAGCTTGACGGGTTCGGCATAAACGAGAACGTTTCGTTTGAGGTTCTTAAAAAGCTGCTTGAGGAAACAAACGGCAAGGAAGAGCTGCGCGAGGCAATTTTGGCTCATGCCGACGACCTTATTCCGAAGCATATAACGCTTGACGATATATTTGCTACCGTAAACTATTTTCTGGGACTTCCTCACAATGTGGGCACGGTTGACGATATAGACCATCTCGGCAACCGCCGTATCCGTTCGGTGGGTGAGCTTCTGCAGAACCAGTTCCGCATAGGTATATCCCGTATGGAGCGTGTTGTGCGTGAGAAAATGACCCTGCAGGCGCAGGATCCCGACAGTATTACCCCCCAGTCGCTTATAAACATCCGTCCGGTTGTGGCGGCTATAAAGGAATTCTTCGGCTCGTCTCCGCTTTCGCAGTTTATGGATCAGACCAACCCTCTGTCGGAGCTTACCCATAAGCGCCGTCTGTCGGCGCTCGGACCCGGCGGACTTTCCCGTGACCGCGCGTCCTTCGAGGTTCGTGATGTTCACTATACGCATTACGGACGTATGTGCCCGATAGAGACTCCGGAAGGCCCTAACATCGGTCTTATCTCCTATCTTGCAACCTTTGCGAAGATAAATAAATACGGCTTTATAGAAACTCCGTTCCGCAAGGTTGATAAGGAAACAGGCAGAGTTCTTGACGAGGTTTGCTATATGACTGCCGATGAAGAAGACGAATACATTGTAGCACAGGCAAACGAGCCGCTTGACGAGGCAGGTCATTTTGTAAACAAAAAGGTTACTGCCCGTTATCTTGACGGTTTCCGTGAGGTTGAGTCCTCCCGCGCCGATTATATGGACGTTTCGCCGAAAATGGTGGTTTCGGTAGCAACCGCCATGATTCCGTTCCTTGAGAACGACGATACCAACCGTGCGCTCATGGGCTCGAACATGCAGAAGCAGGCTGTGCCGCTTTTACGCCCCGAAAACCCGATTGTTGCAACCGGTATGGAATACAAGGCGGCGGTTGACTCGGGCGTTGTTGTGCTTGCAAAGCGCGACGGCGAGGTTACCTATGTCAGCGCGGATTATATCAAGATCCGTGCGACCAACGGCGAAATCGATGAATACAGGCTTATCAAGTTCCTGCGTTCAAACCACGGAACCTGCATAAACCAGCGCCCGATAGTGGCAGTCGGTCAAAAGGTTAAGGAGCACGAGGTTATTGCCGACGGCCCGGCTACGAGCAACGGAGAAATATCTCTCGGCAGAAACGCCCTTATCGGATTTATGACATGGGAAGGCTACAACTACGAGGACGCGGTTCTTATAAACGAGCGCCTGGTGCGCGATGATGTTTATACCTCCATTCATATTGAGGAATATGAGCTTGAAGCGCGCGATACAAAGCTCGGGCCCGAGGAAATAACAAGAGATATACCGAATGTCGGCGAGGACGCGCTTAAGGATCTTGACGACCGCGGCATTATCCGCGTCGGCGCAGAGGTTACCGCTGGCGATATACTTGTAGGAAAGGTAACGCCCAAGGGCGAAACCGAGCTTACCGCCGAGGAAAGACTGCTCCGTGCAATATTCGGCGAAAAGGCGCGCGAGGTAAGGGATACCTCTCTGCGTGTTCCGCACGGCGAATACGGCACAATTGTTGATGTTAAGGTATTCACAAGAGAAAATTCGGCTGAATTAAGCCCCGGAGTAAATGTTGTCGTTCGCTGCTATATAGCGCAGAAGCGTAAGATTTCCGTGGGAGATAAAATGGCGGGACGCCACGGTAATAAGGGCGTTGTATCCCGCATACTTCCGAGTGAGGATATGCCCTTCCTGCCGGACGGCACTCCGCTTGATATAGTTCTGAACCCGTTGGGCGTTCCGTCCCGAATGAATATAGGTCAGGTGCTTGAGGTTCATTTAGGATATGCCGCGAAAGCGCTCGGCTGGAACATCTGCACTCCGGTATTTGACGGTGCTCATGAGGATGACATCCGCAAGTGCTTTGCAATGGCGGAGGAATTCACAAAATCCGACGAATATAAGGATAAGAACAGCGCGAAGCTTGACTTCTCACGCATCCCGCTGACGGCAGACGCCAAGACCCAGCTTTATGACGGGCGCACCGGCGAGCCGTTTGATAACCCGGTAACCGTTGGCTATATGTACTATCTCAAGCTGCATCACCTGGTTGACGATAAGATCCATGCGCGTTCTACAGGTCCGTACTCCCTTGTTACCCAGCAGCCGCTCGGCGGTAAGGCGCAGTTCGGCGGTCAGCGTTTCGGAGAAATGGAAGTTTGGGCGCTTGAGGCTTACGGTGCGGCTTATACGCTGCAGGAAATACTCACCGTTAAGTCGGACGATGTTGTGGGTCGAGTCAAGACCTATGAGTCAATCGTTAAGGGTCAGAATATTCCGAAGCCGGGCGTGCCCGAGTCGTTCAAGGTTCTTATTAAGGAGCTGCAGTCCCTGGGTCTTGATGTTAAGGTGCTTGACCGTAACGATGAGGAGATTGACTTGAAGCAGAGCTTTGAGGATGACGACGACATCGGTCTCGGAACACCGGCAATTCCCGAAAACGAGGGTAACGATGTTGACTTTGACGGTCAGTCGGTTGCTGACGATTTGACCGGATTCGGTCTTGAGGACGAAAACGGCGAAGCGATAGCCGAGGATGAATATGACGAATTCGCATCAGACGATGAATTCGACGACGAAAATTAAACGGAGGGGCAGATATGGCAGAAATTGAATTTGAATCAATAAAAATAGGACTTGCGTCTCCCGAACAGATAAGAAGCTGGTCGCACGGCGAGGTTACAAAGCCGGAGACCATTAACTACCGTACCTTAAAGCCCGAGCAGGGCGGACTTTTCTGCGAGCGTATTTTCGGGCCGCAGAAGGACTGGGAGTGCCACTGCGGAAAGTACAAGCGCATCCGCTATAAGGGCAAGGTCTGCGAACGCTGCGGCGTTGAAGTGACCCGCGCGAAGGTTCGCCGCGAGCGCATGGGTTCGATTGAGCTTGCAGCCCCGGTTTCGCACATTTGGTATTTCAAGACTATCCCGTCAAGAATGGGTCTTGTGCTCGATATCACGCCGAAGGCGCTTGAGCAGGTGCTTTATTTCTCGCAGTATATAGTTACCGACCCCGGTACTACTCCGCTTGAAAAAAAGCAGCTTTTAAACGAAAAGCAGTACCGCGATATGCGTGAAAAGTATGAAAACGACTTTGAAGCGGGCATGGGCGCAGAGGCTATAAAGAAGCTGCTTTGCGAAATTGATCTTGATAAGACCTGCGACGAGCTGCGCGCCGAGCTTGAGGACGCAACGGGACAGAAGAGCATCCGTCTTTTAAAGCGTCTTGAGGTGCTTGAAGCCTTCAGGCAGTCGGGCAACCGTCCCGAGTGGATGATACTTGATGTTATTCCGGTAATTCCGCCGGATCTCCGCCCGATGGTTCAGCTGGACGGCGGCCGTTTCGCAACGAGCGATCTGAATGATCTTTACAGGCGTGTTATCAACCGTAACAACCGCTTGAAGAGACTTCTTGAGCTGCGCGCACCGGATATAATAGTCCGCAACGAAAAGCGTATGCTTCAGGAGGCGGTTGATGCCCTTATCGATAACGGCAGACGCGGCAAGCCCGTAACAGGCCCGAACAACCGCGCGCTTAAGTCTCTTTCCGATATGCTTAAGGGTAAGCAGGGACGCTTCCGTCAGAATCTGCTCGGTAAGCGTGTTGACTATTCCGGCCGTTCGGTTATAGTTGTAGGACCCGAGCTTAAAATGTACCAGTGCGGCGTTCCGAAGGAAATGGCGCTGGAGCTTTTCAAGCCCTTTGTTATGAAGCGCCTGGTTGAAACCAAGGCTGTTACAAATATTAAGTCCGCAAGAAAGATGGTGGAGCGTGCGTCCACCGAGATTTGGGACGCGCTCGAAATGGTTATCAAGGAGCATCCCGTGCTTCTTAACCGTGCTCCGACTCTTCACAGACTCGGTATTCAGGCTTTTGAGCCGGTGCTGGTTGAGGGTAAGGCGTTGAAGCTGCACCCGCTCGTTTGTACGGCATACAATGCCGACTTCGACGGCGACCAGATGGCTATTCACATTCCGCTGTCGGCAGAGGCACAGGCAGAGGCGCGCTTCCTTATGCTCGCCGCCAACAACCTCTTAAAGCCGTCCGACGGTAAGCCTGTTACCGTTCCTACGCAGGATATGGTACTCGGCTCTTACTACCTCACTCTTGTTAAGTCCGACGAAAAGGGCGCAAACAAGATATTCAGAGATAAAAACGAGGCGATAATGGCTTATAACGACGGTATTGTGGGTCTGCACGCGCCTATAAGAGTGCGTATGACCAACGATAAGGGCGAGCACGGCCTTGTTTGGTGCACGGTCGGCTTTATAATCTTCAATGAGTCGATTCCGCAGGATTTAGGCTTTGTTGACAGAACCGACCCCAAGCACACGCTCGACCTTGAATGGACCTATACCGTTAAAAATCCCGATGCCAATATTATTGAGAGCAACGACGACATTATTCAGAATAAGGTCGGCAAAAAGCAGCTCGGTAAAATTATCGACCGTTGCATTACAATGCACGGAACAAGCGAATCCGCTATTGTTCTTGATAATATCAAGGCGACCGGCTTTAAATATTCCACCAAGGGTGCTATCACCGTTGCGGTTATCGACGCGGTAATTCCGCCGGCGAAAAAGGAAATACTTGCAGGCGCCGAGGCACAGATTGATCTGGTAACCCGCGATTACAGGCGCGGTCTTATAAGCAACGACGAGCGCAGCCGCCATGTTATAGAAATATGGAACAAGGCGACCGAGGATGTTGCCGACGCACTGAAGGGCAACCTTGATGAATTCAACCCGATATTCATGATGGCGGACTCCGGCGCGCGCGGTTCTATGAGTCAGATAAGACAGCTTGCGGGTATGCGCGGACTTATAGCGAATACTGCGGGTAAGGTTATCGAAGTACCTATCCGTGCCAACTACCGCGAGGGTCTTAACGTACTTGAATACTTCATTTCCTCACGCGGTGCGCGTAAGGGACTTGCCGATACTGCTTTGCGTACAGCTGACTCGGGTTATCTTACCCGCCGTCTGGTCGATGTTGCGCAGGATGTTATCGTCCGTGAGGACGACTGCGGTACGGAAGAGGGTCTTACCGTCACCGATATTAAGGATGGAAACCACATTCTGGAGCCGCTTGCAGAGCGCCTTGAGGGCAGATATCTGCTCCATGACGCAGTTGATCCGAATACCGGTGAGGTTATCTGGTCGCATGAGGATATGGTTACGGGCGAGGGCGCCAAGAAAATTGTTGACGCCGGAATCGAAAGCATTGAGATACGCTCGGTGCTTACCTGCCACAGCCACCACGGCGTGTGCAAGAAGTGCTACGGCAGAAACCTTGCAACCAGCAAACCGGTTACCACAGGCGAGGCTGTCGGCATAGTTGCGGCTCAGTCTATAGGCGAGCCGGGCACCCAGCTTACGATGCGTACCTTCCACACCGGCGGTATTGCGAGTACAGAGGATATTACACAGGGTCTTCCGCGTGTTGAGGAGCTGTTCGAGGCACGCAGACCGAAGCGCTGCGCACTTATCGCCAAAATGGACGGTACCGTACGCATTGCCGAGGAAAAGAAGAGTAATGTAATTATAATCACAAACGATGAGCTTAAAACCGAGGAAAAGGTCACCATTCCTTACGGCATACGCTGCCTTGTTAAGGACGGCGACGAGGTTAAGGCGGGCGATATGCTGATTCCGGGCGCTAAATATCCGCAGGATATTTTGGAGGCGCAGGGGCCTGAGGCTGTTGAGGAATATATCATAGCCGAAATTCAGAACGCCTACCGTACCCAGGGTGTTGATATCAACGATAAGCACATTGAGGTTATAGTCCGTCAGATGATGCGCAAGCTGCGCATTACCGACCCCGGCTCTACAGACCTGCTGCAGAATGTCAGCTACGAATACAAGGAGATCGCAGAGGCAAACGCCGCCGTTCAGGCGCGTATCGATGCGGGCGAGGAGGGGCTTTCAAAGGCTGCCTATCGCGCAACGCTGCTCGGTATTACAAAGGCATCTCTTGCTACCGAATCGTTCTTATCGGCAGCTTCTTTCCAGGAGACCACACGCGTGCTTACCGAAGCCGCCATCAAGGGCAAGGTTGACCCGCTGTTCGGTCTTAAGGAAAATGTTATTATCGGTAAGCTTGTTCCTGCGGGTACAGGTATGCGCTGCGCCGAGATAAATCCTCCGGAATATGATGAGGATATGCTCGATGACGGCATTCCGACCGATTCCGAAGCGGGTGATATGCCCGAAGCTGCCGCTGAATAAGGCGGCAGGATAAAAGGCATCTCCGTCCCTGATACGGCAAAATTTACTGCTTCCCCGCCGATTTCGTCGAAACCGAGGTCGGCGGGGAAGCTCGCTTTAAAGTCTTTAATAAAAAGCAAAGTCCGAATTGTCAACCTATATTAAAATTAGGTTGACAATTCGGACTGTATGCTTTATAATGCTTTTTATGACAGTATAAACCGATTGGGGATTCTAAAATGAAAGAAAATGCAAAAAAAAGAACTTTAAAACTCATAACGGCGGCGCTTTTCACCGCGATTACCGCCGTGCTTTCGCAAACCGCAATTCCGACGCCGTTTGATGTGCCGCTCACCCTGCAGACCTTTGCCGTGGCACTTTGCGGCTATGTTCTCGGTGTGAAGTGGGGCTTGGCTTCGATTGCCGCATATATCCTTTTGGGCACGGTTGGGGTGCCTGTGTTCTCGGGCTTCAGGGGCGGCGTGCAGGTGCTTTTCGGGGCGACAGGCGGATTTATTTTCGGCTTCCTCTTTTTAACCGGGCTTTGCGGAGTCGGCGTGCTCATAAAAAATAAATATCTCAAAATACTGCCGGGCTTTGCGGGGCTTGCAATATGCCATATTTGGGGCAGCCTGCAATACGCATTAATCTATAAAATGAAGTTTGTTCCCGCATTTCTTTTGGTTTCCGCACCGTATCTCATAAAGGATATTATTTCGGTGGCGGCGGCGTTTTTACTGGCGGTTTACATTAAAAAGCTGCTTTTGAAAATGCATCTTTCTGTTTGAGACGCAGCTTTCAGGTCTTCTGCGCGCGGAGAAATTTTTCAACCTCACTGTTGAATTCAACACTGTTTGTTTTTATGATAAAATGCCCGCCCTTTAAAAAGCACAGCCTTGCATTCGGCAGCGAGGCGGCGATAAGCTTTGTATGCTTTTCCTTTATAACATCCTTTGTTCCCGCCATTACAAGCACGGGGCATTTAATGCTTTCGAGCGCTTGCGGGCGTATGTTCGGCTGCTTTGCCATTAAATAAAGCAGCTCCCTGCGGCGGCGCACACTGCGTACGCGGCGGGGAACAAGCCCCAGAACAGCATAGGTAAGTCTTACCGGAATCAAAAAAGAGCCTTTAAGCCCCGTGGGGAACAGATTGGCGCCGCAAAGCACCATTCGCTTCACCCTTTCGGGGTATTTTAATGCAAAAATAAGGGCGATATTCCCGCCGTCGGAAAAGCCTAAAATATCGGCAGAGTCGATACCGAGCTTATCAAAAAGCTCATTCAGATCGTTTGCAAAGGTGTCGAGCGTGAAGGGTCGGCTTCCGCGCGGCGAAGCGCCGTGACCTCTGGTATCGACCGCTATTACACGGCGGAATTCCGAAAACTTATCGATTTGATTGACAAAACAGCCGCTGTCTTCTCCGTTTCCGTGGAGTAAAACAAGCGGCGTGCCGTAACCCTTTTCGGTAAAACTCAGGGAGAAGCTCATGGCTTTTCCTCTATTTCTTTTATATGCTTTTTGAGTGCGTCAAAGGTTTCATCGCATATATTGTGTTCTATTTTGCAGGCATCTGCCGCGGCGGTTTCCTCGGATACGCCGATCTTTCTTAAAAATTCGGTCAGCACATTGTGCCGTTCGTAAATTTTCCCCGCAATTTCCGCGCCCGCGTCGGTTAAAGCGATATATCCGCTGCCGTCAACGGTTATATATCCGCCGTCCTTTAAAAGCCCTATGGCGCGGCTGACGCTCGGCTTTGAAAAGCCCATATATTCGCTTATATCAATAGAGCGAACAAATTGGCTTTTGCGGCTCAGTATAAGTATTGTTTCGAGATACATTTCTCCCGATTCCTGAAGATGCATGCCAAAACTCCCTCCAAGCTGTGTTAAATATATAATAACACATTTTTTAATTTAAAACAAGCATAATATTAGACAAAAGCGCCGACTTCGAGTTGACCGCAAGCCGCAAACATGATAGAATATTTAAAGAGGCTTTGTTTTTTCGCAAAAAAGGGAAAGAATAAAAAAAGCCCCGCGTCTGCCGAATATAGTATCACGTTTGGAGGAAGCTTATATGAGAAGAAAGCGTATATTCACATTTCTGACCGATATTTTATTCTATATAGCCGGGGGATTTATCTACTCCACCGCAGTCCTGCTTTTCCTTTCGGAAAACGGTATATCACCCGGGGGACTGACGGGTATCGCGACGATACTTAACTATCTTTTCTCGCTGCCGATAGGCGCGGTTGTGTTCGTTCTCAATATTCCGCTGCTTGCGGCGGCATTTATTAAATTCGGCGGTATTTTTATTGCGAAGACTGCTGTCGCTACGGCGATAATGTCCCTGATGCTTGATATTTCGGGGCTGTTTCTGCCCACAATAAAAATCGACCCGATTTTGGCAGCCCTCTTCGGAGGACTGCTGATGGGACTCGGAATCAGCCTGTTTATGCTGCGCGGAGCCACTACCGGCGGCACGGATATAATCGCAAAGCTCATAAACCGCAGATTTCCGCACCTGACAGTCGGCAGACTCATGCTTGCGGCTGACGCGGCGGTGGTGGCTGCGACGGCGCTGGTTTACAAAAATATTGAAAGCGCACTTTATGCCGTGATTGCAATTTACACCTCGTCCCGCGTTATGGATGTGATACTCTACGGGGCTGACAGGGGCAAGATCATTTATGTCATAACCGATAATTCAAAGGAACTGTCCGACAGCATAATGTCGCTTTTAAACCGCGGCGTTACCCTGCTTAATGTAACGGGTGCATACACCGGCGCTCAAAGGCAGATGCTCATGTGCACCGTTCGCCGCAACGAGGTGGCGGCGGTATGCAGGCTTGCTACAGAGTGTGATAAAAATGCCTTTATAATCGTCGGGGAGGCGGGCGAGGTGCTCGGCGAGGGGTTCAAAACAAAAACCTGAATATTATTGAAATTGACTATTGCATTTTCCGTAATTTGTGGTATAATAGTTTTCGCACTAACAAGATATTGTATATATAAGCCGCTTTTTTGGGATGCGGCTACAAGGGGATGTTTGAATGAAAATCATAAAAAGAAGCGGGGCAGAGGTTGATTTTGACCCTAAAAAGATTGAAATTGCGGTAAAAAAGGCAAATGAAAGCGTTGTTCCGAGCGAGCGTATGTCGGATATACAGATAAAGCGCATAGCGGAGGATGTTGAGAGCGCGGCTACCAATGTCAACCGCTCTTTAAGCGTTGAGGAAATACAGGATATGGTAGAGGATCAGATAATGAACCAGCGCGCCTTCGATGTTGCGCGCAGATACATAACCTACCGTTATCAGCGCGCACTTGTGAGAAAGGCGAACACCACCGACGAGCAGATCTTAAGCCTTATCGAATGCAACAACGAAGAGGTAAAGCAGGAAAATTCCAATAAGAACCCGACCGTAAACAGCGTTCAGCGCGACTATATGGCGGGCGAGGTCAGCAAGGACATTACCAAAAGACTGCTGCTTGATAACGATATAGTCGAAGCACACGAGCAGGGCATAATTCATTTTCATGACGCGGATTATTTTGCCCAGCATATGCACAACTGCGACCTTGTAAACCTTGAGGATATGCTGCAGAACGGCACGGTCATAAGCGGCACGCTGATTGAAAAGCCGCACAGCTTTTCCACCGCCTGCAATATCGCAACCCAAATAATAGCGCAGGTTGCCTCCTGCCAGTACGGCGGTCAGAGCATAAGCCTGGCGCACCTAGCCCCCTTTGTGGATATAAGCCGCAAGAAAATATACAGCGATGTTTTAGAGGAGTTTTGCGAGGCGGGGACCGAAATCACCCCCGAAAAGGCGCGCGAGATAACCGAAAAACGGTTGCTCAACGAGGTTCGCAAGGGCGTTCAGATGATTCAGTACCAGGTAGTGACCCTTATGACCACCAACGGTCAGGCACCCTTTGTCACGGTATTTATGTATCTGAACGAGGCTAAAAACGAGCAGGAAAAGCGTGATTTGGCGCTTATTATAGAAGAGGTCTTAAAGCAGCGCTATCAGGGCGTTAAAAACGAAAAGGGCGTGTGGATAACGCCCGCATTCCCGAAGCTTATTTATGTGCTTGAGGATGACAATATAACCGAGGACGGCGAGTACTGGTATTTAACGAAGCTTTCGGCAAAGTGCACCGCAAAGCGAATGGTGCCCGATTACATTTCCGAAAAGGTCATGCTTAAAAACAAGATCGATAAAAACGGCGAGGGTCACTGCTACACCTGCATGGGCTGCCGCAGCTTTTTGACGCCATATGTGGATGAAAACGGCAAGCCGAAGTATTACGGCCGCTTCAATCAGGGCGTTGTCACCGTGAATTTGGTGGATATAGGTCTTTCCGCACAGGGCGATATAGATAAATTCTGGAAGATATTCGATGACCGTATGCAGCTCTGCCACAGAGCGCTGCAGGCGCGCCATGAAAGACTTACCGGCACCGTGTCCGACGCGGCCCCCATCCTTTGGCAATACGGCGCGCTTTTGCGCCTTAAAAAGGGCGAAACTATCGATAAATATCTCCACGGCGGGTATTCCACCCTGTCGCTCGGCTATGCGGGGCTTTGGGAATGCGTTTACAGCATGATCGGCAAAAAGCTCACAGAGCCCGAGGGCGAGGAGTTCGGCCTTGAAATAATGAAAAAGCTCAACGAGTATACCGCAAAGTGGAAAGCCGATGAAAATATCGATTATTCGCTTTACGGTACGCCGCTTGAGAGCACTACCTATAAGTTTGCAAAATGCCTGCAGAAGCGTTTCGGCATAATAAAGGGCGTTACCGATAAAAACTATATCACCAACAGTTACCATGTTCATGTTACCGAAAATATCGACGCATTCGATAAGCTGGCGCTTGAAGCCAAGTTCCAGGCATTATCGCCCGGCGGTGCAATTTCGTATGTTGAAGTGCCGGATATGCAGAATAATCTTGACGCGGTAATTTCGGTTATGAAGTTTATTTACGATAATATAATGTACGCCGAGCTTAACACAAAGAGTGATTACTGCCAGGCTTGCGGGTATGACGGCGAGATCGAAATAAGCGAGAATGACGACGGCAAGCTGGTTTGGAAATGCCCGAATTGCGGCAATACCGATCAGGATAAAATGAATGTTGCCCGCAGAACCTGCGGATACATCGGCACGCAGTTCTGGAATCAGGGCAGAACACAGGAAATTAAAGAAAGAGTTTTGCATCTTTAATTTTCAATTCAAATTAAAAAAGGGCGGTGCTTTGCACCGTCCCTTAATACTGTCACAGAGGTTTTATAATGAATTACGCGGCGCTTAAAAAATTTGATATTGCAAACGGACCGGGCGTCCGCGTTTCGCTTTTTGTGAGCGGCTGCCGCCACAGGTGCAAAAACTGCTTTAATAAAGAGGCATGGGATTTTTCTTACGGTAAACCGTTTACGGAAAGCACCGAGCGTGAAATATTGAACGCCATGTCTGCCGAATATATAACCGGGCTGTCGCTTTTGGGCGGCGAGCCCTTTGAGCCCGAAAACCGACCCGCGCTCACCGAATTTTTAAAAACGGTGAAAAAGGAATTCCCCGAAAAAAGCGTTTGGTGCTACACCGGCTTTGAATTTGAAGGACTGAACGATGATTCGGCGCGGGAAATGCTCGGATATATCGATGTTTTGGTGGACGGAAAATTTATAGAAGAAAAGAAAAGCCCCGCGCTTATCTTCCGCGGCTCTTCAAATCAACGCATAATAGATATAAAAAAAACGCTTGAAGCCGGTAATGTCGTTTGGCTTGAAGGCGTTTGGGAAAGAGCTGTCGGCAGCGGAAATATTTACGAATAAATTAAAGGAATGATAAAAATGAAGGTAAATTTCAAAAAGCTCGATAAAAACGCGCACGCCCCGACCTACGGCTCGCTTTCGGCTGCGGGAGCGGATATTTACGCGCTGACAAACGGCGAAACGGTAAGCATAGCTCCGGATGAGACCGTAATGATCCACACGGGCTTTGCGGTTGAAATTCCCGAAGGCTACGCAGGGCTCATATATGCCCGAAGCGGTATAGCCACAAAGCGCGGCTTGGCGCCTGCAAACAAGGTAGGAGTTATTGACAGCGATTACCGCGGCGAAATCATGGTGTCGCTCCATAATCATTCGGACGCTGTGCAGGAAATTGCCGACGGAGAGAGAATAGCCCAGCTGGTTATCACCCCGTTTTTAAGGGCGGAATTTACCGAGACGGACGAGCTTTCCGACACCGTGCGCGGAGAGGGTGGCTTCGGCTCTACGGGAAGCTGAACAATTTTGTCTATCCTATAGGCTTATTCGCCGATGATTCACGCAGAATGAGCCTTGCTTTAAAATTGCGCTCCGTTTTCGGGGTCTTTCCGTTTAAAATTTCAAAAACGCTTTCAGCCGCCGCAGAGGCTATGTCCTCGTTCATAAAGTCAATTGCGGAAAGGCTGGGCGCAAAATATTCGGAGTGGGGTATGTTGTCCATTCCGATTATTTTTATTCTTTCGGGTACGGAAATACCGTTTTCGTAAAAGAAACGCATTGCTCCGAGCGCCAGATCGTCATAAGCGCAGATGAGCGCGTCGGGCAGAGAGCCGCGCTGATAAAGCGCCTTTGCCGCCGCATATCCGCCTTTTTCAAAGCGGAGTTCGCTTACGGATATGTATTTTTCAAAGTCGCCGCCGAAAATTCCGTTCATATTCCTTTTGAATGCGGCAAGCTTTGAAACGGTGCGTGCTTCACCTATAAAGCCTATGCCCGAAAGCCCTGATTTTTTAAAATAAAGCAGCGCTTCCCTTAAGGCAGGCTCATAATCAAGGGTTATAACCGCGTCGGCGTTTTTAACCTCGCCGCCCACAGCCACAATCGGAGTTTCGTGAGGCGCGAGCACCGTGCCCGGCGCGTCTATAAGAATTATCGCGTCGGTTGAAGAGTATTTTTCGTAATAATCCAATCGGTCGGCGGCAGCCTCTGCGGAAAAATTGCTTGATGATATGCAAAGCTCACAGCCTCCCGCCTGAAGACGGCGCTGCAGTGCAAAGCATAACTCGGAATAATGCTGGCTGTGCACCTCGGGACAGATGAGTGCGACTGTGAATTTGGGGTATTTCGCATTAAAAAACTTTTTAAAGCAGCCGTTTTCTCTGGCGACCCTGAAAATTTCCTCGCGTGTCTGCTCGTTTATGTCGCTGCTCATTGAAAACGCCTTTGAGGCGGTTGAAACCGCTACATTTGCCAGCTTTGCAAGCCTTGAAAGAGTCATTATTTTCACTTCCGAAAACCGAAAATTTTTCGGCGCGCAATTTATTGAAAGTAAATGCGTGCTATGCTATTATAATAGCAAACATTTCGGGGGAATGTCAATATGATTTATGTTTATCTTTTTTCTATTCTTGCCGCCCGCGTTGTGCAGGCGGTTTTCAGTAAGCTTTCAAGCAACGAAGCAAATAATATCGTTCTGACCGTAAAGTATACGGCTTATCAATATTCCGTATCTGCGGCTTTGGGGCTCATTTTACTGCTGGCGGATATGTCAAATCTGAAAATCGATCTGCCGACCCTGGGAATTGCGCTTTTGTCGGGCGTGTCGCTCTTTTTCAGTACATTTTTCAGCATATACGGAATGAAAAGCGGTACGGTCAGCCTGGTTTCGATGTTCGGAACGGCGGGGCTGCTTGTGCCGATAATTGCGGGGGTCTTTTTGTTCGGTCAGCCCGTGAGCATTTTGCAGGGCGTGGGCACGGCGATATTTTTCGTTTCCGCATGGCTGCTTATAAAAAATTCAAAAAATACATATAACGGCTTCAGCCTTAAGACACTTCTTTTGCTCATAGGAGCAATGCTTGCAAACGGGCTTACAATGCTCGCGCAGCAGATGTATACCTATTATGTGCCGAACGGCAGCATAAGCCTGTTTTCGTTTCTGTCCTTCGGATCGGTGGCGGCGGCAGGGCTGCCGACGGCGTTTGCCATGGGTAAATCCGAAAAATACAAGAGTGAAGATTTGAAACTCGGGAAAACGCTTTATATCTGCGGAATCGCACTTGCGGCGGCGGTGTTTGTTATAAACCAGTTTGCAACAAAGCTGACCGCACTCCTGCCGCCGGTGTTCCTGTTCACCTTCATAAACGGCGGCGGAACTATAATATCCACTCTCGCGGCGGCGGCGATATATAAGGAAAAGCTTTCGGTTTACAGCATTTTGGGCGTAATCATAGGCATATGCTCAATGATAATGATAAAGCTGTTTTAAAAGTCAAAAGCATTAAATCGTAAAATAGTTTGCAAATAAAGTAATATAGTTGATGAAAAACTCACGCAAAATGTTATAATGAAATCAGAGGTTGTTTTTTGCGATACTAAAGGTTAATTAATGTCTGATGAATAATTGCATTAGCAAATGCAATTATATAAAATCGAGTTAAAATCTCGATTTTATGGGTCAAAACCTTTGTTTTGACCGTCAGTATCCATTGATTGTCGCCTGATTTTAAAAAGAATCAAAATGTGATTCTTTTTAAAGTGCAAGGTTTTTTCGCAAAATTGCGCAAAAACCTTGCACCTGAACAATTCAAAAGTTTATACCGACATGCTCGGGTTAAGGTACTTTTGAATTGTTCAGCAGGCATTAATTATAAAATTTTGTAGGTGAGGCTTATGTCGGATCCGGCAGAGAACAGAAAAATATGGTTGAAGGCGGCAGAGGAAAACCGCGCGCTGCTTGACGGCAGAGTTAAAAATGATATAGAGAAATACCGAAAGCGCCCGTGTAAGCTCCGCTTCATCGGCGCGGACGGGAAGCCTTTAAAAAATATCAAAGTGAGGATTAATCAGACATCACATGATTTCGGCTTCGGTGCAAACATTTTTATGCTTGATGAATTCGACAGCGAAGAGTATAACCGAAGATACCGCGGGGAATTTAAAAAATACTTTAACCTTGCAACCGTTCCGTTTTATTGGGACGGTCTTGAGCCGGAAGAGGGTAAGCCGCGTTATGATAAAAACAGCCCGAAGGTGTGGCGCAGACCCTCGCCCGAGCTTTGCACGGAATACTGTGAGGAAAACGGCATAATGCCGAAGCTGCACTGCCTGGTTTACGATAAATTCATTCCTGAGTGGCTGCCGCGCGGCGATATGCGCGGGATGGAAAGGCTTTATGAGGAGCGCTTCAGGCAGATTTCCGAGCGCTTTGCCGGAAGGCTGCTTGAATTTGAGGTTATCAATGAGCTGCTCTGCGAGCAAGGATGGAGCTATAAAAGCGCAATCAGCAGTAAGCGTGATATAATAGAATGGGCGTTTGCTTTGGCGAGAAAATATTTCCCGAATGATACACTTATTATAAATGAAGGGAATCCGCTGGTTGATTTAAGTCGGGCAAAATACCGCAGCAGCTTTTTTATGATGGTGGAAAATGCGCTTAAAAGCGGTGCGGGAATTGACAAGCTCGGCTTACAGCACCATATTTTCACCGGTGCAACCTGTAAAACCGAGGAAGCCTATGAAAATGCTGTAAGGTGCGGCGATCCTATGGTTGATCCCGCGAAAATACTTAAGGGACTTGATGTTATTGCAGAGCTCGGTCTGCCGCTTGAAATGACCGAGGTTACCTTGCCGACCTTCGGCGAGACCGAGGAGGATGAGGAGCTGCAGGCGGATCTGATTGAATTGCTTTACAGCGTATGGTTCAGCCACCCCGCTATGCAGGATATAGTTTACTGGAACGTTCCCGACGGCTATGCCTATGACGACGGCTCGGGCGACTGGAACGAGAACAAATGCCGCGGCGGTCTTTGGCATCATGATCTGACACCTAAAAAGTCTGCTTTAAGGCTTCATACGCTTATAAACGAGGTATGGCATACCGATTTAGAGGCTGTTACCGATGAAAGCGGCTATATCGAATTCCGCGGATTTTACGGAGGTTATACCGCTTCGGGCAAGGATTTCACCGCCGAATTCGGTATACACAAGGACGGCTCTGCGGTAAACGAAATAATACTTTGAGTGGTTTTGCAATGTCACACTGGGCAGAGCAACAGCGATAAGGCTTGCAAGGGGACGGCTATAAGATGATAGTCCACTGCGCGGGCACGGTAAGCCTTTTATGCTCGGATGAGGGACGGTATATAACGGGGCAGAGCATTTATGTTGACGGGGGAAAAAGTGTACAATGAAAATACGGTTTTTAGGGCAAAGCGGATATATATTAAAAAGCGGCAATACCGAAATTGTGATAGACCCTTATCTTTCCGACAGCGTTAACCGTGTGGCGAACAGACCGCGGACATTGCCGATACCGATAAACCCCGAAGATATAAATTGCGACGCGGTTATATGCACCCACAATCACCTTGACCATTTAGACCCCGACACGGTGGAAAAGATAAACGAAAATCAGTTTTATATTACCACAAATGAGGGAAAAGCCGAGCTTTTAAGGCTTGGCAGAACCAATGTCAAAGCGCTGAACACGGGGGACAGCATAACCGTAGGCGATTTTAATATAACGGCGGTTTTTGCCGACCACACGGTTGAGGCGTTCGGGCTTATTGTAAGGGCAGAGGGCAAGACCCTATATTTCAGCGGCGATACGCTTTTTAACGAAAAGCTTTTCGGCATAGCGGAATATAAGCCCGATTACACCTTTATTTGTATAAACGGCAGGCTTGGGAATATGAACGTTAAAGAGGCGCTCATAACTGCCGAGAAAATCGGCGCGGCGGTAAACATACCCAATCATTATGATATGTTTGAGTCCAACTCCGAAAATCCCGCCCTGTTTACGGATAATATAAGAGGCGGCAAAACGCTTGAATTTAACAGAGAATATGACCTTGAATAGCTATTGATATCTCCGATAAAAAGTGGTATACTTGATTCAGATAAAACAAACAGAAACGGAGAAAATGAAAATGTCTGAAGAAAAAAACACCGGCTGCTCGGGCAATTGCGCGTCCTGCGGTGAAAGCTGTGCTTCGCGTGAGAGCCAAAGCCTTATTGAGCCTACCGGAGAATACAATAACATAAAGCACGTTTTGGCGGTTGTCAGCGGCAAGGGCGGAGTGGGAAAATCCATGACCGCTTCAATGCTTGCGGTGCTGCTTAAAAGAATGGGGCGAAATGTCGGCATTCTCGATGCGGACATAACAGGCCCGTCTATCCCTAAAACCTTCGGAATACGCTCGCGCGCATATCAGAATGAAATCGGCATTCTTCCCGCGGAAACCGAAACGGGCATTAAGGTGATGTCGATAAATCTTTTGCTTGAGGAGGGCGATATGCCGGTGCTTTGGCGCGGCCCCGTTATTGCGGGAGCGGTAAAGCAGTTTTGGCAGGACGTGGTTTGGGGAGACCTCGATTATCTGATAATCGACTGCCCGCCCGGCACAGGGGATGTTCCGCTGACTGTTTTTCAGTCAATACCGATCGACGGCGCGGTCATAGTGACCTCCCCGCAGGATTTGGTGTCGCTTATTGTAAGAAAGGCTTATAATATGGCGAAAATGATGGACATTCCGGTTTTGGGACTTATTGAAAATATGAGCTATGCGGTATGTCCCGATTGCGGCAAAAAGCTCCGTCTTTTCGGAAAGGGGAGCGGCGCCGCCGCAGAGGAGCTGGGTCTTCCGCTTTTGGCGGAGCTGCCTATTGACCCTGATTTGGCGCAGCTGGTGGATAACGGCGAGTTTGAAAAATTCACCTGCACGGCTCTTGAAGCCGCCGCAAAGGAAATTGATAAAAAATTTTCATAACACAAATAAAATCGGCTCTGCCCGGCTTTAAGCCGAGGGGAGTCGGTTTTATTTTAATGCCTGCTGAACAATTCAAAAGTACCTTAACCCGAGCATGTTGG
>URNB01000015.1 GCA_900549055.1 uncultured Oscillospiraceae bacterium | reverse complement strand
ATCCGAGCAGAGCGCCGCAACAATAAGCCAATAGAGGAATATGATATATGAACTATAACAACGCGGTTTTTGAAAAGGCGTTTGCAACTGCTGAACAGCTTGAGGAATCCGATCTGCCGGAGATATGCTTTTGCGGCAGATCAAATGTGGGTAAGTCGTCGCTTATAAACGCGGTGCTCGGCAGAAAGTCCATTGCGCGTGTAAGCTCAAAGCCGGGCAAGACCGTAACGGTGAATTTTTACCGAGCGGATAATGTGCGGCTGGTGGATCTGCCGGGCTACGGCTATGCGAAGGTGCCGTTTTCCGAGCGTGACCGCTGGTCGCAGCTTATGGAGGGTTATTTTAATTCGGGACGGGATATAAAAACGGCGTTTCAGCTTATAGATATGCGCCATAAGCCTACCGAGTTTGATATGACAATGCTGCATTTTCTTTCGGAAATGCAGATTCCATATACGATTGTGCTTACAAAATCGGATAAGCTTAATAAATCGCAGACCGCCGAAAGGCTCTCACTTATACACGGGGAGCTTGGCAGATATGCTGAAAATGTCGAAATAATTCCATTTTCGTCGCAAAACAGGGAGGACGCAGAAAAACTGCGCCGGTTAATTGACGGCTGTCTTCGGTGAAAAGCTGTAATACGGAGGGTGAAGGTTTGTGTCGGAAAGACGGATGCTGATTGCTGCTTTGAAAAATTATTGCGATATGATATGGGAATATGACCGCGAAAGCGGGAAAATATTTCTTCATTACGATATTACAGCGCAAAAATACGAGGGAAAAGCATATACCGTTCCAGAGCTTACAGGAATTTTCAGGGATGAATTCGGCATAGGCATAAGCGACTCGCTTTGGAAAAAATACCTTAATGAGGATTATTTAAAGAGTCTTTTTAACGGGAAGGGAGACAGTGAGCTCGAGCTGCAGTTTTTACTGCCTGTCTCACAGCTTAGGTGGTACCGCATAAGAATAGTTAAAACAGATGAGAAAACTCTTATAATCTCCGGCAGGGATATGTACGGCGAATTCAAGGAGCGTTCGCTTTACCATTCGGTCAGGGAATCGTTCGATAATATTATGAGCATCAGCCTTGAGACCCACACCTGCGTGGTTATATATATAAGAAGCGAGGACGGCGAAATAGAGCCCGATTTGCAATACGAAGAAGTCCTGAAGCGGCTTGCCGATAAATATGTTGCGGAGGGCGAAAGAGAAAAAATAAAAGCCGAGCTGCGGCTTGATGCCGTAATCAAAAGGCTCAGAGCCGTACCCGAGTATGTCATATACATCAATACGCTGACCGACAATATAAAGGGCTGCAAGAAAATAACCTTCTCCTATGCGGATAAGGCACACAAATTCATAACCCTTACCACTCTTAATATCGGGGAAATAGTGACACACTACGAAAAGCTTTTAACCGATATAAAGGAGGAAAATTATAAGGACAGCCTGACCGGCGTCTACAACCGCAATTATTATGAAACAAATTTAAAGCAGAGTGCCTTTTCCGGTGGGATTGCCGTTTTGGATATTGATAATTTCAAATACTGCAATGATACCATGGGACACGCTGCAGGCGATATGCTGCTTTCGGGCGTGGCAGCGGAAATCAAAGGCGAGCTTTCCGAGGGCGATATGCTTGTGCGCTTCGGTGGCGATGAATTTTTGCTTATGCTGCCGTCGGCGTCATCCGAAAAGCTTGAAAACACGCTTGAACGGATAAGAGGACGCGTAAACAAAAACGGCGGAGATATCTGCGAGGGCCTTTTTGTTACCCTGAGCATCGGCGGCGTAATTTCAAAAAATGAAACCGTGCAGGAGGCGGCTTACAGGGCAGACAGGCTTATGTACCGCGCAAAGACAAAGAAAAATTTCGTTGTGACGGAGCACAGCTTTGATATTCCGCACGGCGCAGAGCTTGCTGCTTCGGAGCAGCAGGTGCTTATAGTTGACGATTCGGCAATAAACCGCGGAATGCTTTCGAAAATGATCGAGGGCGAATTCGGAGTAATAGAAGCCGAAAACGGTAAGGAATGCATGAAAAAGCTAAAGGAGTACGGAACGGGCATAGCCCTTGTACTGCTTGATATTATTATGCCCGAAATGGATGGGATTGAGGTGCTTTCCGAAATGAACCGTCTGCATTATACCGATGATATTCCGGTAATAATGATAAGCGCCGACGGCTCGGATACCAATATCCGCCGAGCCTTTGACATGGGAGTTACCGATTATATAAGCCGACCGTATGATTCAAAGGTGGTCATGCGGCGGATAAACAATACAATAAGGCTCTATTCAAAGCAGCAGCGGCTTGCCGCGCTGACTGACCGCCGGCAAATGGAGAATATACGCAGCAGCCGCGCAATGATAGATGTTTTAAGCGGAATACTCGGCAGAAAAAACGGAGAAAGCGCGCCGCATATCAGGCGAATGCGTAAGGTGACCGAAATGCTGCTTGAAAGGCTGATTCTTAAAACCGATAAATACGGGCTTTCCTGGCAGGACTGCGAGATGATTGCCGAGGCGGCGGTTTTGCACGATGTCGGCAAAATAGAAATTGACGGTGCAATACTCAATAAGCCCGGAAGACTGACCTCCGATGAGCGGAGGATCATTGAAGGGCACACTGTAATAGGCGAAGAGATACTGCTTGACGGTGCGGGCGATTCCATTGAGGATATACCCATGCTTTATACCGCCGCGCAGATATGCCGCTGGCATCATGAAAGGTTTGACGGCAACGGCTATCCCGACAGGCTTAAGGGCGATGATATACCGATTGCGGCGCAGGTGGTTTCTATTGCGGATGTGTACGACGCGCTTGTAAGCCGCCGCGCATATAAAAAGCCGTATCCCCCAGAGGAAGCGATTTCAATGATAGTTTCGGGCGACTGCGGAATCTTTAATCCGCTGCTTGTGGAATGCCTTTGCGAAATAAGCGGAAAGCTGAACGAGGATATTTATGCGGACGGTAAGCATACCGAGGAGGAGCTATGACCCTGCGAAAAACAGCGGCGCTGATTCTTGCGGCCGTTCTTTTATTTCTTTGCGGCTGCCGTGATAAAAAGGCGTCGGAAAGCGGTGAGCCGCGGCAGATGCTTGTGATAGGCAGCGATATTTACGCACCGTATTTTTATATTGGCGAAAACGGCGATTTTGCCGGCTTGGATGTGGAAATAGCCCGCGCTGCATGCAAGAAACTTAATGTCGAGCCGGTCTTTAAAAATATAAACTGGGAAAACAAGGATGAGATGCTTAATAACGGTGACATCGACTGCCTGTGGGGCAGCTTTTCCATGACGGGGCGGGAAGACGCCTATAGCTGGGCAGGACCGTATCTTAAAAGCCGCCAGGTGGCGGTGGTCAAGTCCTCATCCGATATTTTTAAACTGAACGATCTAAACGGGAAAAGCATAGCCGTTCAAAACGGCTCAAAGCCCGAGGAGCTTTTCCTTGAAAACAGCCTGCCGCAGATAAAGAGCCTTCGCAATGTTTACAGCTTTTCATCCATAGGCATTGTTTTTGCGGCGCTTAAAAAGGGCTATGTTGACGCGTGCGCCGGGCATGAGACAGCCTACATGGAGCTTATGAAAAGCTCTGCCGGTGAATACAGAATTCTTGAAGAGCCGCTGCTTGCGGTGGAGCTGGGCGTTGCTTTTTCCAAGGAAAGTCCCGCGTTCTCTGCCGAAAGACTGACAAATGCCTTGAACGAGCTTCAAAGCGACGGCGTTATTGCCGATATAATCGCCTCCTACGGATTAAGCCCAGATGTATTGATCGGAGGGTGAAGCGCTTTATGAAAAAAAGAATTCAGATCAATAAAATGCAGAAGTCGGAGACACTGTTTTACGGTATGATAGCCGCTATAGGCATTGTTATATTGCTGGCGGGTATTGCCGTAGGCAGGCGATTTTGCCTTGCGGAGGCGCGCAAGACCTACGACGTTACGGTGAATTACCTTAAAAACCAATGCGGAGAATACGATAATTTTCTTGATGCGGACAATGCGAAAAGTCTTATAAGAATTACCGAGCATGCGGATGATATCGGCAGAATGCTTGAGCTTTTGAACGGCGAGGAGAAAGGAAAACGGCTTCATGAATATCTTATAACGAAAAGACTTGACTGTATTATTCTGACTGACGGCAATATGAATGCAGAGGAAAAATATATCTCCTCCGGTACGGATGCCGTCGAGTTTTTATCATATGTGCCGAGGGACGCGGTGAAGGAGATAGCCGAGCACCCCGTGAAAATTTATTCCGACCGAGTGAATGCAAACGGCGGCTTTTGCGATATTGCTGCCGCCGCAAGGCATGATAAACAGGGGCTTGTGCTTTGCTTCCGTCTGCAGGACGGAGAAAGCATGAGAAATTATTACTCGTCTGTGCGAAAGCTGCTTGCAGGGGATGAAACCGTGTTTAACGGCACGATGGTGATAACCGAAAACGGAAAGATCATTTCATCAAATCGAAGTGAGATGATCGGTGCAGAAAGCGGCGTTAAGGTGCTTGAATTGCTGGATGATAAGGCGGCAACCGGGAACATTGTTAAAATAACAGACGGTAAAAGTGAGTATTACGGCGGCAAGGCAGTATATAAAAGATATGGAATATATGTATATTATCCGGTGACCGAGGTGTTTGCGGGCAGCTTTAACATTATAGCTCTGGCGGTATGCGTTTATTTTGCAATCATCCTTTTCATGATAGTCTTTTACCAAAGGTCGAGATATCTGCATGCGTGCGAGATAAACGAGCAATATGAAATCATCCGCACCATAAGCCGAATGTTCCTTTTCAATATGTTCGTTGATATGAAGGAAAACAAATTCAGGTTTCTGCTTCGCGGTTCGGATTTTGCCGATGTTGACGAGAACTGTGCCGCAGACGATATTTTAAGCAACCGTTTTACGAATTACGCAGCAGAAGAATACAGGGAAAGTTACCGCGGCTTTTCAGATCTTTCAACATTGAGGCAAAGGCTTGAAGGCAGGGATTATATAGAAATTGAATACCGCAACATTAACGGAGAATGGCTGAACGATATAATAATCCCCAAAAGGAACGGCAAAAACGGCGACTTTGATTCGTTTTTGCTTGTCACCAAAAATATAAACGAGCAGAAAAAAACAGAAATAGAGTATCAGCGCCGCCTTGAGGAGGCAATGCGCAGCGAGATGCGTGCAAATGAAGCGAAAACCAACCTTTTGCGCCGCATGAGCCATGATATACGGACGCCGATAAATGCAATACTCGGAATGATCGAGATTGCCGACCGCAACGTCGGCAACCTTGAAAAGCAGAAGTACTGCCGCAGTCAGGGAAGGGTGGCGGCGGAATATCTGCTTGAGCTTGTTAACGATATTCTGACCCTTAACCGAATCGAGGCGGACGATAAGACGGAGGTATGCACCGCCTTTGATTTGCATGACGAAGCCGAAAAGATCTTCACGATCGTCAATATGCGTGCGGAAAACGCCGGGGTAAAGCTTAATGCGCCCGACATTTCATGCAGCGGCAGGCAGCTTTACGGCAATGTTCTTTATTTCCACCAAATAGTTATAAACATCCTTATAAACGCCGTGAAGTACAGTAATAAGGGCGGCGAAGTGGATTTTTCCTTTTCCGAGGAGAAGGATGACAACGGCGCGAAGGTACGCTTTGTCTGCAAAGACAGAGGAATCGGCATGAGCCGCGAATTTCAGCAAAGGATGTTTGAGCCGTTCGCACAGGAAAACAATGAGGAAATTAAACCCTACGGCGGTTTGGGGCTCGGTCTTGCCATAGTAAAAATACTGACCGAAAAGCTCGGCGGCACGCTTTCTGCGGAAAGCGAGAAGGGGAGCGGCACGGTGTTTGAAATAACGCTGCCGTTTAAATATGCGCCGGAAACGGAAATCAAAGCCGAAAATGAGAATTACAGCATTAAAGGGCTTAGAATTCTGATTGCCGAGGATAACCACATAAATATGGAAATAGCCGAATACCTTGCAGGGGAGGCGGGCGCCGAAACCGTACCTGCGTTTGACGGTAAGGAAGCAATAGATATTTTTGCCGCCTCCGGAATAAACGAATTTGACGCGGTGCTTATGGACATAACCATGCCTGTGATCGACGGTCTTGAAGCCACAAAACGCATACGCGCGCTTGACAGAAAGGACGCCGAAACCGTGCCTATCATCGCAATGACGGCGAATTTGTTTATCAGGGATATAGAAAAATGCTTCTCTGTAGGTATGAACGGATATGTTCCGAAGCCGATAAACGAGAAGCAGCTTGTGAAGATAATAGCGGAAAAATGCGCGGAAAGGAAACAAAATGAAGCTTAAGGAATTTTACCGTGAAATCGGCTCTTCCTATGCCGATGTGACAGCAAGGCTCGGAAATGAGGAATTTGTGCGATACTTTGTTTTGCTGTTTAAGGACGATAAAAGCTTTGAGGAGCTTAAGGAATCGCTTGAAAAGGGGCTTGCGGAAGATGCCTTTCGAGCCGCCCACACCCTTAAGGGCGTGGCGGCAAATCTCGGCTTTTTCGCGCTTTATGAGAATGCCGCCGAAATAACCGAGGCTCTGCGCGGCGGCGATCTGAATGCCGCTGCGGCGCTTTTCCCCGCACTCGAGGAAAAATACAGCAAGGTTATCGCAGCCGCCGAAGGGCTTTGAGATACCTGACATATGGGCTTTTGGAAAAAAACGGCAAGCTTGTTCAAAATGAAATATAAAATTAACACCGTTTATTCCACTTGGAATAAACGGTGCTTTTGGCTTTATTCGGGGAAATCGGGCATAATAAAGGCATGAGCTATTATAATTATCATGCCGTAATCAAAAGGCTTATAAGGGACGGAAAGCTTAAAAATTGGTATATAACCGAGCGCTATAACGGCATTTCTCCCGCACTCGTTTTGGTCTTTGATGATTTAAAGCACCCGGTTATGCCGATACGCGAATACCGCTGGCAGGAATATCTGCCGCTTCTGCCGCCGCGCGTGGATTAAGTCGAACAGGCTTGATACTCAACTGATTTCGGCGTTTATTACGGAGTTAATTCTATTCACGGTGCTGTCGTCACGGCGGTCGGTCACATATACCGTTTTGACAGCGGTGGAGGAAAGCACCGAATAAAATTCGCGGAAAATTTCGGGCAGCGAATGGTTTTTGCAATTCACCTTCACAGCTGACGGCAGGTGCGTGTCGGAAATGAGTCTTAAAATACTTTTATCACCGAAAAGCTCGCCGACAAAAAGCCGGGCGGCTTCCTTTTCCGCCTTTTCGGAGACAAAAAGCGTATCTGCACGGATTATGAGATTTATGCTTTCGTTCTCATGAGCGGCGATGCCGGGCGAAAAAACAAGCTTGGAGGATAACGGCATATCCTGCTGAATTTTAATTATATCAAGGTAGGAGCAGAGTATTCCCGCTGTATTTCCCGATACGAAGGCGTCGGTCGGCTTATCGTTTTTCTTTAAAATCCCGCTTTCCGCCATTTTCCCGAGCCGTTCGGCAGCCTGCCGAAAAGGCGCTTCCGACAGGCTGCCGCTGCCTATATCATCCGCTGCGCCGCCGCAGGAAAGATAAAGCGGAGCTATTATTCCCCAGTAAAGGCTTTCGTTATCGCCGCAGAGCATCGGGCTTTCCTTTACAAAATCCGATGAAACCGCCTGATCTAAGCGGCAGGGAACATCGGCATTTTCACGCAGATAGGGCAGCTTGTCAAGCCAAATACCGTCGGTTTCCAAAAACAGCGGCAGACCGATTACCTTGCCGTTATAAAGAAAAAGCAGTTCTTTAATAAAATTATCGGTATTTACAAAGCCGTCAAGCGCCGCAAGGTTCTTTGCCGATTCATCGCTCATGCGGTCGGCAATTAAAATATCGGCGTCGCTTTCGTTTTCGGCAAAGCCGATATTTATATCTGGATAAACCGAATTAAAGCTGCGGGCGGCTCTTTCTATTGCGCTGCGATAATATGAATCGCAGTATATTTTAAGCGATGCGCTTACTGCTTTTTCGCTGCCGGTGCATATTCCGCTGCCGTCAGTGCCCTTACAGCCGCAGGAAAGCAGCAAAAGGGTAGGTAAAATGCAGGCAAGAGCTTTTTTTACGGCAGGGAAAAGCTTAAACACTGTTTTTTCCTCCGCTTTTTCTGTATGCAATCGGTTGGACGCCGGTTTTCTCCTTGAATATTCTGCTGAAATATTTTGTATTGTCAAAGCCGACCATATCGCTTATTCTGCCGACGGAAAAGCCCGTGCTCACAAGCAGCTGCTTTGCGCGGTCAATACGGATATCAAGCAGATAATCACTGTAGTTTTTGCCTGTTTTCTGCTTAAAAACACGGCTTATATAGCTTGAGTTAGAGTAAAATTTTTCGCCCAGGTAGGAAAGCGTTATATTCTGCGCGTAGTTTTCTTCAAGATATTTTACAATTTTCTGAACAAGCTGTGAGGAATTGTGGTTCTCATATTCCTCAAACGACGCGTCAATATATTCGTTAAGCGCCGTAAATATCAGGTCTGCGTCGTTTCCCGCTTCAAATTCCGGTGACGGCACCGAAAGTGCGGACAACTGCTCGCGGCACGCCCGTGTGAGCGCGTCGGAAAGCTTTCGGCTTACCTCGTAAACCGCGGCCTTATCGGTTTCGGATTTTAAGCCCTCAAATATATTTTTTAATATTTCGCGGCATTTTAGGGAATTCTTTTCCTCGATTGCCTGCGTAAGCTTAAGCTCGCTGCCGAGCGGATAGGCAAGCGGTCGGCCGCCTGAAAGCTTTTGCTTTATGCGGTTTAGGGTATCACGCAGCTCGTCAGGCGATACCGGCTTTAAAAGGAAATCGAAAACGCCGATTTTTATTGCCTGCTTTGCAAATTCAAATTCATCATAGCCTGTGAGAATAACCGTCTCTGCCGACGGCAGGGCTTTTTTTATTTCGGACGCCAGCGTTATGCCGTCACAAAAAGGCATTTTCAAATCGGTTATTATAATATCGGGCTTGAGCGACAGAATAAGCGGCAGCGCGTCGCGCCCGTTTTCCGCTTCACCTGTAATTGTAAAGCCGTTGCTTTCCCAGTCGAAAAGCTTTTTCATGCCGTTTCTTATAATGCTTTCATCGTCCACAAGAAATACCGTTAGCTTTCTTTCGGGCATAAATTTCAGTCCTCCTTTTTAGGCTTTTTAAACTGATAGACCGCGCTTGAATCAAGGGACGCGGGAATCGTGAAGGAAACCGACATTCCCTCGTTTTCACGGCTTTGTATTATAAGACCGCGGTTATCCGAGAAATACAGCCGCAGCCGCTCATTAACATTGTAAAGCCCGATTCCGTGCTCGGCGGGCATATCGCGGCGGCTGAGCTTTTCGGCAAGCCTGTCAAGCTCGTCGATTGTCATTCCTCTGCCGTTATCCGCTACGGTGAAGCTTATATCCCGTCCCTCTTTTTTGATTGTTACGGAAATTACAAGCTTGTGCGAAATATCCTTAAAGCCGTGTGAAAAGCAGTTCTCGAGTATCGGCTGCAAAAGAATTTTAGGCATATAGCAGCTGAGCGCCTCTTCGTCGGTATCGTAAACGATTTCAAGCTTTTCCTGCAGCCGCAGCTGCTGCAGCGATAGATAATTCTTTATCTGCGAAAGCTCCTCCTTAACGGTTACGGGCTTATCGCTGTTGCGGATGTGATACCTGAAAAGGGCAGACAGATTGAGCAGCGCCTCGGCAATGTCGTTTTTATCGTCGAGCACCGCCATCATTCTTATAGTGTCCAGCGAATTATAAAGAAAATGCGGATTTATCTGACTTTGCAGCATTCGGTATTTAGCCTCGGTCTCGCGTTTTTCCGATTCGGAAACGGCATATATGAGGTTGTTGAGCTCGCCCGCCAGACTGTTGAAATTATCGAAAAGGTCGCCGAATTCATCCTTTCGTTTCTGTGAAATGCGGGTTTCAAGGTCGCCGCCGCTTAACTGCTTCATGGAAAGCTGAAGCACCTTTATGGGTCTTGTGAAATAGAACGATACCGCGGCGGTTATGATTATTATGACCGCGGCGCATATAAGGCTTAAGGTCACAAGGCGATTAAGCAGTGTCTGCGCGCTTGCGGTGATAAAATTATAGGGCACTGCCGCCACAACCGACCAGCCCGTATTCGCAACGGCGCTGCTTACAGGCAGATATTCCTTCCCGTTTATTTCGGTTTTTCCGTGCGATTTCATATTGCTTAAAAGTGATTTGGATATGCCGTCAGATGAATCCGTGGTGTAAACCGGCTTATTCTCGCTGTCAAAAATATAAAGGATAGTACCCTTGCCGAAATTGCTCGCCGCGCATATATCTGCAAATGCCGAAACCGGGCATTCCGAAATCACATAGCCGGTATACATATTAAGCCCCGTGCTGTTTTCAAAGGAAACATCAAGATGTCTGCAGGCAACCGAGAAAACGCGGGCATCGGCGGAAAATTCATAGCTTGAGGTTCTCACGGGCAGAAGCACCGTGTCCCCTGTTGAGCTTTTGAGCGGTGCGTAATAATCCTCGTCTATCGAAAAGGCGGGGCGGTCAAATTTGCCGTCGGTGTAGGATATCGACTCTCCGTCAAGCGAGGTCACTATCAGCGAATACATATCCTCATTTGTGCGGGCTACCAGCTCAAGCGCCTCACGCGCCCGCTGCTCAAGGAGCGCCACGGCGGCGGGGTCTGTTTCAAATTCGGTGAATTTGTTGCGAAGATATTCGGGCACGGCGGCGGTATTGTCTACCATGCGGGTTGTCTGGTCAACGCGCGATATATATTCCGAAAAAATCATCGCTATCTGCTTTGTCATTTGGGTATAGGTCTCCGACGCCTCGTTTTCAAGCGCGGTATTGCTTGAACGAACCGTGAAAAATCCGAAAATTATTATAGGTATCAAAACCGCTGCCAAAAATACCGACAAAAGCTTTGTCCTTATAGTGACCTTCCCCGAAAAGCTATGATTTCTCATATTCACCTCTTGAACGAATCAATTTCGTTCATTATAACGATAAATTGTTAACGCAATGTTAACAAAACCGATATTTAACGCCTCCGAAGCTCTTTATTCAAAAGTAGTAAAAAAAAGTAACCATAATGTAAAAAAAGTGTGACGACAGTTTGTTGTGCTTAATGTATAATAATAATAACGAAATAAAAGGGATGTGTGTTATTTTGACTAACGGAATCATCGGTTTGAGGAAAAGAATAACGGCGACAGTCTTAAGCTTGGTTATTGCCTTCGGCTCACTGCCCGTTATTTCTGCTTTTGCGGAATCCGATGAAGCTTTCAAGGGCTTTTCCTACTGGAGTGTTTCCGGCGGCGGACTTTCCGCCGTTTCGGGAATGAGCGGCTACGGTGCGGGTATCTCCCAAAATTCGGGAAAGGCAGCAGCGCTTACTTCGGAGCTTATATCGGTGAAACCGGGCAAGAAATACAAGGCGGGAATATCTGTTTCCTCGACTGCGGCAAATGCGGATGCCGAGCTGACGGTAGCTTTCTTCGGTGACGAAGAGGGCGAAAACGCCGTCGGTGAGACATTAAGCCTTGAAAAAAGCAGCCCGACAGCCGATTTCGGCGAAATAAGCGGCGATTTCACGCCGCCCGAGGGCGCAGCCTATGCAAGGCTGATTGTAAGCCTCGGTGAAAACGGCAAATCCGGCGATGAATACAAGCTTGATAACGCCTACCTGTATATATACGGTACCGCGGCTCCGATATATGCGGATGAAGCGGTCCCCGGCTACTCGGCGGGAGAGTGGGCAAGATATCCCGACGGCAACGGTAAGAAATGGGAAAACACCGCCTCGCGATATATTGAAACGGTGGACGACGGCTACGGCGGCGACGGCGCACTGCATATTGTAAACACCGGAATAGAGGGCGATATGTGGCTGACTGTCGTACCGGACAGCGTTCCTGCGGGTAGCTATACGGTTCGGATGAAGGTCAAGGGCAGCGTCACGGCGCCGGGTCAGACCTTCCGCTTTGCTGATTCCGCTCATATCGACAGCGGCGTCGGCAATCTGTTTGCTGACCGTGTAAGCTATGATGACTGGACTGATTTTTCCTACGATTACGAATCAGACGGCACAAACAGGTTTTTCTTTGTTTTCAGTCAGTATAACGGCTTATCGGATGTATATATAGATTCGCTTAAGGTCGTTAATAAGGAAACCGGTAAGGATATTTTAAACGGCAAGGGCGATTTTTGTCTTGACGGCGGGTACAACCTTGTTGCATCAAACAATTTGGCTAAAAACGGCGATTTTGAGGATATTGTTTATACATATTTATCCCCCGATAAATTCAACGGTAATTTTGACGGCGCTGAGGTTAAGGAGGAACCGCTTAAATGGACGCTTAACGATAACTATACGGGCGATACGCTCGTGCTGTCGAGCGATTCGTCCCACGGCGGGGTGCTTGAGATGACAAAGGGTGCGTCCGCCTCGGCAGGCGCGGGCTGGGTTACGCTGTCAAGCCCGAATATCTCGGTCGAGCAGGGAACAAAATACCGCTTTTCCGCAGATTTAAAGGGAATCGGCAGTAATCCTTACTATATTATAACGGCGTACTGGTTCTTTGATAACGGAACGGCGCCCGTACAGGTAAAGCCCGCTGGCGGCGAGGGAAATTTATCGGACGGTTGGAACACGGTTGCCGCCGACCTTGAAGCGCCGCAGAACGCCAAGGAAATTCAGCTGCGAATCGTTTTCCAAGGGGCTGCGGGCGATAAAATGCTCTTTGATAACGCCTCGCTTTGTCCGCTCGGTATGTCCGCGTCACTCGACGGTTGGCAGGAGGCGGGCTATTCAAGCCCCGATCCCGAAAGCTGCTATGTGAGGCTCGAGGATAACGGCAATGCGAACGCAGGCTCTGTGCATATTTATCAGGACTACGAAAAAAATACCGCCCACGCAAGAGCGGGAATTTCATATATGCTGAAAGGTCTTGAAAACGGCAAGACCTATGTTATGGAGCTGTGGCTCAAGGGCGCGACTCAGACAGCGGGCGATCCTCTTGCGGCGGAGCTTTACTGGGGTCTCGGCAATTGGGCAAAATCGGGTAACGGCGGACTTTTGTTCGATAATGTGAATTATTCCGAATGGACGAAAATGTCCTATGAGTTTACGGTTACAAACGCCCAGTGGGCGCCGCTTTGCATATCTCCCGGCGGTTATGCCGGAGTCGATTGCTATATAGACAATGTGGCGGTATACGATAAGAGCGATACGGCGCAGACCAACCTTATAAGCAACGGCGGTTTTTACTCCTACTCGCAGCCGGACACCTCGCGGCAGCTGATTCAAAACGGCGATTTTGAAAATATGCGTGTGCTGTCTGCCCCGGGTTGGAGCTTTTCGGGTAAGACCGATTACGATAAGGCTTCATCGATTATTTCTCTCGGCGATAATTCCGCGGCGGTTTCCTACCGCTACAATGTCGAGGGCGGGCAGATTTTCCGCACAGCGGTAAACGGCAGCGGCGGAAGGCTTAAAATAACCTTTGATACCGGCAGGGAATGCGAGCCTGAAAGCTCGGGCGGCATATTTATTGTGCCGGACGGCGCGAAATATATGCGCGTTTCATATATATCGGAAAGCAGTTCAACGCTTAAAAGCATCACGCTCACGCTGCTTGAAAATCCCGAAAACTACGATTTTGAAATTAAAGATCCCGAAAGCGAACGCCCGCTTAACTGGCAGTATTACTGCGGCGAAACGGAATCGGGCAGCTATTCGCTTAAATATGCCGCGAATGACGGCGTGAACGGCAGCGGTGCATTGCGTCTGACCGCAGAAAAAGACAATGATGGCTTTGCTGTGGCTTACGGCAAGCGCATGAGCGCACAAGCAAACGGCGTTTATCGCGTTACCTTCCAAGGAAAATACTCGGGGGACGAAATAAGTGTTTACCCGTATATCAGAACCTATAATAAAAAGGGCAACGATACAACGGAGACTTCGTCCTATAACTGGCTGACCGCCGCAAATTCGCAGAATAACGACGGCGAATGGCATAGCTATACCGCCGATTTCACGGCGGGCGGCGACACCGCATTTTACGAGATGCGCTTTGAGGTGCGCGCAAAAACGGCGGGAGCAAAGCTTTTGTTCGATAATATTTCGGTTGTTTATTTGGGCGATTCGACCGACCCGAACCTCGATTTTGAGTCGGGTGAAAACGGCGAAAAGGTATTCAACTGGAATATGTATGAGCGCCGTGAGAACCCGAATAAGCCCGGTGAATTTGAAGAGGGCAGCTTTGGGGCATACACCGCGGTTAAGGCGGAGGGCGCATCAAAGGACGGCAGCGCCGCGGTGCATATAAGCAAGCCGCAGGCAGGCGATGTTCAGCTTTATCTGCAAAGCATTATGCTTGAGGTCGGCGGCAATACCGATTATCTTTTAAGCTATGACGCAATGGCGCAGGGCAACAAAAAGGGCTCGCTGCAGATTTGCGTCAGGCAGTATAAAAACGCTTACGGCGATAATGTCAAGGATGAAGCCGAGGCATTCAAATGGGTGACCGACGCATACGAATACGGCTCGTTTGATTGGAAGAGCTGCGGCGGTGCTTTTAAAACCGCAAAGGACGCAAGGTTCGTTAAGATATGGCTGGTTTCAAACACCTCGGACGCGATGGATATGTATATCGATAATGTGGCACTCACAAAAACCGAGAGCATTGACGACCCGAACCTCGATTTTGAATATACAGCAGGCGGCAAGCCGCTTAACTGGAGCTATGTAACATCTGACGGTATCGCAAGCATTTCGGCGGATAAATCCGTTTACTACCGAGGCAGCAGCTCACTGCATATTGAAAAGCAGTACAGCAGAATAAACTACACCACCGCGACCATGGCAAAGCGGATAAATGTCAACGCGGGCGACAGAATCGAGTTTGTTATCCATATGCGCAGCCGTAATGCGGTGTCGGGTGCGTTTGCAGCCTCGCTTTCGGGCTATAATTCCTCGGGCACGCTTATTCAAAGCTGGACCGGGCAGGACAGACCGCTTAATTCGGGCAGTAGCTTGAGCGACTGGCAGGAATACAGAATAGTCTATACCGTTCCGAAAAATGTTCGCAGTGTGGCGCTTGCCATGCGAATAGGCGGCAGAAAAGCCGATGTGTACTTTGATTCGATAGAATACTACAACTACACCGAAAGCAACGACACGGTTTATGCCGAGGATTTTGCATCTCCCTCATCCGACGGAATGTTCGGCGGCTTTAAAAAGACCGATGTTAAGGGCAATCCCTCCTTCGGCACTGCGGGCGAAGCGATAATTTCGGGCGGCTTGGGTGACAGCGCGGCTATAGAAAAGAAAATAGATATTATAAATACCGATTATTCTTATCAGTTTACCGCGCATTACAGAACCACGGGCACTGCAGTAGGTAAATTGAGTCTTACAGGCTATAACTGGAAAAACGAGTCGGTGGGAGCGGTTGTTGACCGCGAAATCTCATCAGCCCCGACTTCAACCGAAATCAAGGTTGATTTTACGGCGATAAACGCTGCGTATTATGTTCTGCGGTTTGAAAAAACCGGTGGCGACGGCGGCGTTGCACTTAACGATGTGACCGTGCGCACCACCGCGGAGCCGAGCGTAGACCTAGGCTGGGAGGGCGCGTGGATAGTCCATCCCGCGGATTACGACACAATAGAGAGCCAGAAAAACAACGAGCGCTACTATTATTACCGCCAGGAAATAAATCTTGAAAGCACCGTGAAATCGGCGCAGATGCAGATAACCGCGGACGACAGAGCCGATGTTTACATAAACGGCGAAAAGGTTTACGAGGAGACCCGCACCGGAGACACCTGGAGCCTGCCTGTCACCCTTGATATTACGGAATATCTGCAAAAGGGTAAAAATGTTATCGCGGTTCGGTTGTATAACGGCGTTTACAGATACGCGCTTTTATACGACGGAATAGTAAAGATGGATAACGATTCCGTTCTGCGCTTCTACACCGATGAAAGCGTAAATGTAGCGCGCGAATCGATAGGTGAGAACAGCACCCCGAATCCGCAGTGGAGCGAATCCGACGCCGATAACTTTATGAAGCCCGATTATGATATGTCAACAGGCGGCTGGACAAAGGCGGAAATTTACGCTAATGTCGGCAGCGGCGGCTGGGGCGCGATCGACTTCGATTTTTCGGAATATTCGGATTATAAAATAGAAACAAACGAATTCACCTTCCCGAAAAACACAATTTATGCGGGCGACACGGTGACGGTTACGGCTACTCTTAAAATTGCCGAGAAGCTGCCCGAAGCCTCAAGCTTTAAAATATATTTCTGGAGGCGAAATTCAACCAGCCGTATTTGCACGGGAACAATAACCCTTGCAAACGGCAAAACCACAAAGTCATGGCCTACCGGTAAGGAATTTACCGCCGAGTTCGAAATAACCGTGCCGCAGTTCTTGGCGGCGGGCGATTACACAGTGCAATTTGATAACACAGTGGCGATTGTCAGCGATTATTACATCAACAATAAGGTCGGAAGCCTTAAAATTGCGCAGTATAAGCAGGAGGTTTCGACAAAGAGCGAAATCAAAATGTATAACGGCAAGCCGACCGTATTTGTAAACGGCGTGGCGCAGGCACCCTTGTGGTACAGCCGCCCCGAGCGCGATACCCAGTTTGACCAATCCGAAATGGAGGGGCTTGCAAGCGTGGGTATAGACACATCCATTGCGTTTATCCTCCCGCGCGAAACGCTCGGCGAGCTTTGGATGTCCGACGGGACTATTAAGACCGAGACCATAGACCAGCAGATTTTGGGCACGCTTGCGGCAAACCCGAATTCGCAGCTTGTTATGGCAATCGATACCACGCCGCCGCAGTGGTGGCTGGACGCTCACCCCGAGGAGTGCGTAAAGCTTAACGACGGGACGGTGAGCAAGGAGTCCTTCTCCTCAGAGCTGTGGAAAAAGGAAACAGGCGAAAAGGTTACCGAAATAATTAATTACCTTATGCAGCAGCCCTACGCCAATAATATTATAGGCTTTAAAATTACGGGCGGCACCACCTACGAATGGCAGTGGTGGGGAATAAACGGAAGCACAAAGGCAGGCGATTATTCATCGGTAGGACTTACCGCCTTCCGTGCATGGCTTAAAGAAAGGTATAAAACCGACGCGGCGCTGAAATCCGCTTGGGGCGACAGCTCCGTAACGCTCGCAACGGCTGCCGTTCCGAGTATTGCGGTGCGCAGCGAAACCGAGTTCGGCAGCATTTTAAGCGCAGGCAAGAACCGTCAGGCAATAGATTACGAGCTGTTTATGGGTGAGAAGAAGACCGAGGCAATGCTTTATTTTGCTTCTCTTGTGAAAAAAGCCACGAATAACAGGCTTTTCGTAGGAACATACGCGGGCTACCTGCTTAACGTTATAAACTACGATATGGCGGCGTCTACTTCGCATACTTCCTTCCAAAAGATACTCGAATCCGACAGTATTGATTTCATAACCTGCCCGTGGAACTACAGTGAACGCGAAATAGGCTATTCCGGCGATTATATGTCGGCTGTAGACAGCGTTACCGCGCACGGAAAGCTCTATATTGCGGAGGACGACAACCGCAACCACACCACATCAATGTTTGAAGCGCCCGACGCGCGTGCGTCCGTCGGTTGGACGCGCACCGCCGAGCAATCCATAGAGCAGTTAAAGCGAAACTTTGCATATGCTCTTTCAAAGGGCTGTGGGCTTTACCTTTACAGCCTTGCGGGCACTTATTTCACCGATAAGCAGCTATGGGAGACTGCCTCTGCCATGATGCAGGAAATGACCCTGTCGCTGGGACTTGAACGCAAGAGCGTTTCGGATATAGCGGTGTTTTACGATGAGCAGTCGCCCGCGTATATGCCGTATTCCGGCTCTGACCTTACAAACGAGCTTTTGTATAAGGGATTGCTGCTTACGCAGCGCAAGGAGCTTTACAACCTCGGTGCACCGTATGATACATACCTGCTCGACGACCTCGAAAAGGGGCTTGTGCCGGAGCATAAGATAAATATTATGCTCTCGACCACGCAGGTTACAGAGGCAGAACGCCGCGCGATAAGCGAAAAGCTGCAGAAAAACGGCAATGTTATCATTTGGGTGTTTACATCGGGTATGTCCGACGGCAATACCACCTCTGTTGATAATCTTTCGGCTCTTACGGGAATGAATATGAAGCTTATTGAAAGCCCTAATACCGAGCGCAAGCTTATGGGCACGGTTGAGGTTGAAAATTACAACAGCTGGGTAACAGAGGGGCTGGCGGATGTCAGCTTCGGTGCGATAGAATACAGAACCTTAGCACCCGTTATAGCGGTGGATGACGAAACCGCCGTAACCCTCGGCTATCACACCGAGCAAAACGGCTACGGAACAAACAATGTCGGCTTTGCAATGAAGGAAATGACCGACGGAAAGGGAAATAGCTGGACGAGTATTTACTCGGCAGTGCCTTGTATCCCGGCTGATATTTTAAGAAATGTCCTAAAGCACTGCGGCTGCCATATTTACGATGATACCGCAACCGATATAATTTATGCCGATAACAATTACATTTCCGTTCATTCGCTTTTCGGCGGTGAAAAGACGGTCACGCTGCCGGGTAATTACACGGTGTACGATGTATTTAACCGCAAGGTTATTGCTAAGAGCGTAAACAACTTTACCTACAGCTCGGATAAGGGTGAAACAAGGCTTTTCCGCATTTCGAAGAATGATAAAATCAAGCTTTATTTCACAAGAACCGCGGGCGGTACTGTAAGCCCCGAGGGACTTAATGAGGCGGAATACGGCGGGAAAGTAACCCTTACCTTTAAGCCGAACAGCGGGTACAGGCTCGGCTATCTGCTTATAGACGGCGTCAAAACCACCGTAAACGGCAGCAGCTATACCTTCAGCAACATAAAGGAAAGCCACACAGTGGCAGTCTACTACACAAGGCTTTATGAAAAGCTGCCGCTTGACGATAACGACGACCCTGTTGACCCGACCGTGCCGGATAATGGTGGGAACAACAACGGTCATATCGAACCGGTAACGCCCGATGTTAACCCCGATAACGGCGGCACGGACGATGATGACGGCAGACAGGCAATAACCAAGAAAAACACAAGGTATTACACCACCGTTTCTCTTAACCTGCCTGTAATCATAGCGCTCTGCGCCGCGGCACTTGCGGTTTTGGCGGCAATAGTAATTCTGCTTATTGTTCTTCTCGGCAAAAATATTTACTTTACAAGGAATGGCAAGCGGATATATTCCGCAAAAATCAAAAAGGGTACCGTAAGGCTGGATAAGCTTAAAGAAAAGCAAGGTCTTGAGGGCGTTACGGCAACGGTTAAAAAGGGATACGCCGCACACCACGCGGGGCAGAGCGTAAAGCTTTCCTTAAACGGCGCGCCGCATACCTCAATTACTTTGGAAAAAGGCGGAAGCAATTCCGCAGAGCTTTAAAAATCTTTGGGGCTCCAATACAGAGCCCCAAAGTAAAACCCAAAAAACTAAAAGGAGTGCAATTTTATGAAAAAAATTCTCATTCGCTGCATTTGCATTATAGCTGCATGCGCAACCTTGGCAATGTCTGCAGGGTGCAGTCTTACAAAGACTACGGTAAGCAGCGAGATCGACGAAACCGTGAGCTATGTCAGCGGTGATAAAAACTCAAACACCGGTGCGTCCTCGGGCAGTGCCGATGCTTCCTCCGATAATAAGGGCGGGGCAGGTAATGTTGTAAGCGGTTCGGGCGATAACACCGTGCACAATGCGGGTGAAATCAATAACTCATCCGAAGAAAAGCTAAAGGGCACGCTTGAATTACAGATATTCGTGGGCGGCTACGGCAGCGAGTGCTGGGAGTACGCAATAAACGAGTTCCAGAAGCTGCAGCCCAATCTTGAAATAAACGCGCACCTTGATACCAATGTTAACGCGCAGATGAAGACCCGTTGGGCAAAGGATAACCCGCCCGACTTCGTTCTGCTCGACGGCAGCAATATGCCTGCCTCCACCTGGATGAGCGAAAACAAGATGAGAGATCTCAGTTCTCTTTATAAAAACGGCAAGGTCTACGGCACCTCAACGCCCATAAGCAGCCAGCTTAAGAGCGGACTTGTAAGCACCTATAAAAACACGGGCAAAATCTACGAAATGCCTGTTCTGCTTTCCACCTACGGTATGTGGTACGATCAGACACTCTTCAGCCAAAAGGGCTGGAGCGTTCCGAAGAATTACACCGAGCTGCAGAGCTTCTGCAAAACGGTGAAATCCTCGGGAATGTATCCCTTTATCTACACGGGTCAGTATTCCGGCTACCTTGTTTGGGGTATGCTTATGCCGGCGGTGGCTTCCGAGGCTTTGGCGTCAAACGATACACAGTATTTCTATGATGTCGCAAATGCGGCAAGCGAATCCGTTTGGAGCGATGCGCGCTTTAAAAAGGTTCTGACCAAAATAGAGACTCTCGCAAAGGCGGGATATTTTGATCCCTCCGGTCTTTCAATGAACCACATAACCAGCCAGGCGGCATGGCTTAAGCACAACGCGGCCCTCATTCCCAACGGCTTATGGCTTGAAAACGAAATGAAGAGCTCGACCCCCACAAGCTTTAAAATGCGCTATTATCCGTCGGTTTTGCAGGACGCAGGTCAGAAGACCGCCGTTGTTGCCACTGCTACAAGCGTAGGCATTGCCGCAAAGGCGAAAAACCCGAAGGCGGCAGAAGCATTCCTCCGTTTCCTCTATACCGATAAGGTCGCGGCTAAATTTGCAGAGCTTTGCGCCGTTCCGAGCGCAACCCGCACCGATGTTTCAAAGGCTAACCTCACCGAATCCGCAAAGCAGGTAAACGAGATGATAAACTCATCCGGGGTAACCCTTATTTCAAAGGGCTCCACCACCTGGGGCAGCGTGGACGCAACCATAAACCAGTGCATAAATAAGCTCGTTTCGGGCGATATGACGGTGGATAAGGTTGTTTCCGAGCTGCAAAAGGCTACCAAGAAAAAAGTAGGATAGGCTGACGATTTACATTAAAAGGAATGACCGCAATGTCAAATACAAAACTGAAAAAGCGCAGACCCACAGATAAATCGAAAATTGCCTTTTTCTCACTTTTCTGTCTGCCGCCGCTTTTACTTTACATTCTTTTCTGTGTCTACCCGATCTTTTCATCGCTTTACACAAGCTTTTTTGAATGGTCGGGCTACGACGCCCTGACAAGGGATAGCTTCGTAGGCTTTCGGAACTACATACAGGTAATAACAGATTCGGAGTTTTTGGCGGCTATAAAGAACGATTTTGTTATAATACTCGGCAAGGAAATTATAATAATCGTGCTTACAATTCTTTTCGCCGTGTCGCTGACCCGCCTTCGGTTTTCAAAGCTTGAAACGGGCATATACCGCTTTATCTTCTTTATGCCGAATGTGCTGTCGGTTATAATCATAACCACTATCTGGACGTTTGTTTTAGACCCGAACTTCGGTATTTTAAATCCGCTTTTGCGCGGAGTGGGGCTGTCGGCGCTCATTCCCGAAATGGGCTGGACATTTACCCACCCGATAGGGGTCATCACCTTTGTTGCAAGCTGGTGCGGTATAGGACTCTTTATGCTTATAATGATTACCGCGATAAACGGAATAAGCAAGGAGCTGTATGAATCCGCCACAATTGACGGCGCGGGCGAGTGGACGCAGCTGCGCTACATAACCATGCCGGCTGTATGGGAGCAGGCAAAGTTTATGGTTATAACCATACTGTATCAGTCGTTCAGCTCAAGCTTTACAATGGTGCAGGCAATGCTCGGCAGCTCTGTCAGTGAAGATTCGGTGGTTATGGGCGTGTTCGTTTACAAAAACAGCTTTGACAGCCAGTGGCCGCAGGTGGGCTACTCCTATGCGGCGGCAATACTTATGCTTATAATCTCCGCGGCGGCTTCCTTCATAGTCAACCGTATTATGTCAAGGGGGGACAGTGTAAATGAGTAAAAAAAGAAATACTCCGCACCTGTCCCGCTCGGCTGCGGTGGGGCAGGGAATAATAAGAATCTTCCTTGTGCTTTGGAGCGTGACTGTGGCATTCCCGGTAATATGGGTGCTTTATACATCTCTTAAAAGCAATCAGGAATTTTTCGCTTCCCCCTGGGCGCTGCCGAAAACCCCGCAATGGGGAAATTTTGTTGACGCGTGGAAGGAGGCAAGCTTCGGCTCTTACTTCTTTAACAGCCTTTTCACCGTGGTACTGACATTGGTGATAACCCTGCTTATAGTGGGCGCTAATGCCTATGTTATTGCGAAATACAATAACCGATTTATAAAGGGTCTTGAAAAGTTTTATATGGTGGCTATGATGGTGCCGTCGGTGCTTATGCTCGTACCCCTTTACTATTTTGCGGATTCAATTAAAATAACCGATTCGCTTGTGTGGCTTTCGGTAATATACGCAATACAGGGCATGCCCTTCTCGGTGTTTATGATGGCGGGCTTTGTGCGCGGAATACACAACGCACTGCTGGAGGCTGCCACAATAGACGGCGCGAGCCAGTTCACCATATTCTTCAAAATAATAGTGCCGCTTTCAAAGCCTTCGCTTTTTGTTGTGGCGCTGCTCAATATAATGGGCACATGGAACGAATACATTACCGCGCTCACCTTTATTCATGATAATACAAAATACACCATGGCGATAGGTCTTTCCTACCTTACAAATTCGGGAACCTACGATGTTAATTACGGCAGAACCTTTGCGGGTCTTACAATAGCCCTTGTGCCTATTCTTATAATTTACGCCATATTCCAAAAGCCGCTGCAAAACGGTATGTCCTCGGGAGACGGCGTAAAGGGTTGATTAAGCAAAGCCGAGAAATCCGAACCCGCCTAAAACGGCTTAATTTCGGCGCTTTTCGGCTTGTCGTCACCCGCAGGCGTTAGCCTTGCGGCTTTCTCCGCGTCAAAAATCACTCAAAATTCAGCTCGTTTTAGGTTGCAGAATTTTAAAGAGGCAGATTTTTGTCTGTGCGAGGCACAAAACGCAGTAAATCCTATCGGATTTACGAGTATTTTAACAATGCAAAGGCGAAAATCCGCCCTTTAAAATCGGGTTCGGATTTCTCGGCTTTACTTAAATACAGAAAGGATCATAAGAATGATTAAAAAAATATTTCCATGCTTGTTATCCTTTGCAATTATTTTAAGCGCTTTTGCTTCCCTTCCGTTTTCGGCAGCGGAAAGCGCGGGCAATTTAATACCGGGCACCATATCACCCGATTATTCATCGGACTATTGGTACAGAACCTACCCCGGCGGCAGCGCGGATACATCGACCCGCTATATCGAAATCGCAAAGGAGGGCGCAGACGATGTAGGCTCGCTGCACTTTGTAAACGATACTCCTTCGGGGGATATGCGCGTAAATATTATAAAAAATATTCCTGCCGGCGAATACACCTTAAGCTTCAAAATCAAGGGCAGCAGAACATACTCCACAGAAAACCTGTGGTTTGCTAACAGCAGCAACGATGAGGGTCGGGTTCAACTTATACCCGGAGAAAAAAGCTACCCGAATTGGACGGAGCTTACGGTACCGTTTAAAACTGTCGGCGGCAACACCTTCGGTTTCTTTTTCAGCCAGTATAACTGGCAGACAAGCATATATATCGATAATTTTAAGGTTTTGGACGCTGAAGGCAACGATATGCTTGAAGGTGCGGGCAGCTTCTGCGCAGAGGGCACGGGCGAAGAAACAAATAAAATGCAGCAGCCGTATGACGGCGAAACCGAGGATTATTGGTACAGAACCTGGCTTTCGGGCGCGGATACCTCGGTCAGGTTCATAGAAATAGCAGAGTCCGGCTGCAATGATACCGGCTCGCTGCATATCGTAAACAAGCCCGCGGAAAAACAGGGCGATATGCGAGTAGGCTTTAAAAAGACAATACCCACAGGCGCATACACGCTGCAATTCAATATTAAGGGCTCTTTAAAGCTTGCGGACCAGCAGTTCTATTTTAAGGAGAGCGGTCAGTCGGATTATACCGATCTGATAAGCAAAACAAGCTATCCCGATTGGGAGAGGGTTGAGCTTCCGTTTACAAGCAGGGGCGGCAGCGTTTTCGGTATAACCGTAAGCCAGTATAACTGGGGAACCGATATTTATATCGATAATTTCAAAATACTCGATTCCGAAGGAAAAGATGTGCTTGACGGAATGGGTAATTTCGACCGTTTAGCGTCCGGCGGCGGCGATGAGCCCGATATCCCCGAGGATGTTCTGACCCTGCACGACAGCAGCACCGCAAACGGCTGGTACAGATATTCCGACGGCACTTATACGGCGTCAAGAAAAGCCGAAATCGTAGGCGACGGCTGCTTTGATAACGGAGCGCTGCACATTAAAAATGTTGCCGCAAACGGAGATATACGCGTTTGCGTGAATAAATCGATACCTGCCGGCGAATACACCCTCAAGGCAAATATAAAAGGTAAAAAGGGCGTAATAAGCGAGGCTCTGTATTTTTCGGGGCTTTACGATACGGCGAATAATTTCAGCTTCTTTTCAAGAAACGAATATGCCGATTGGACTGAGGTTTCAGGCAGCTTTAAAACAAACGGCGGCAGCGATTTTATAATCTTTTTCAGCCAGTATAACGGGGCAAGCGACCTGTATATCGACAATCTGCGTGTAATCGATAAGAACGGCAGCGATATGTTAGAGGGACTCGGCAGCTTTTGCACCGACCCTGCCGTAGGCGATCAGACCGATTCAAAAATCATCCCGTCACTGACAGCCGATAATGCCGCAGACCTTACGGTCTCTCTGCCGCAGCGCTCCTTGATAGGCAATACATCGGCAGAAAATGGCGCGGTGCTTTTAAACGGAGTCGCAACCGATAAAGCCGTATTTACGGCATATACCGACGGCTATATGAAGATTACCTGTCCCGCAAATGAAGGCGATATATTATCGCTTGACGGTAATTTTACCGACAATTACTACAAAAAGCATATAGGCCCCGCTTCCTTTAGATTTTCGGGCGGAAAATGGGAAAATCTTTTAACCGCCGATAAATCCGAGTCCTATTTCTTTGAATCGCTTATAGAAAACAGCGGCTTTTCTTCCGGAATTGACGGTTGGGAGCAAAACGCATTGCCCGCAGGCAGTAAGGATACAATATCCGCCGAAGCCGTGGGATATGACGGCGCAGCCCTTCGGGTTTCACACTCTGCGGAATCGGGTGACAGCGTTTACAAGGTAAGAACAGGCGATTATATATCGGTAGTACCCGGGGCAACATATAAGCTTCGCTTTTATGTGAAGGCTGTTGGGAATATGCGGCTCGGCGCGTCGCTTCGCGGAAACGGTTCCTCTGCTGTTCCGGCAGAGTCGGGGCTTAACACGGTAGTTACAAACGGCACCGACGGCTGGCAACAGATGAATTATACCTTTACCCTGCCGGAGGATGCCACGCTTTCGCGGGTAAAGGTACAGCTTGATAACGCCTTTTATTCATCCGGCGCGGAGATACTTTACGACAGCATTGCGTTTTACAGGCTATGCGAGCCGGGCGATGTTAATGCCGACGGAAATCTTGATATACGGGATCTGATACATTCCGCAAAGGTCTTGGCGGGAGCGGCGGACTATGTAAGCCCGAATGCCGCAGATGTTAACGGCAACGGTTACATAAATACCATCGATTCGGCAATGATCAAGAGACTGCTGCTCGGACTTACCGATTACGGTTCCGTGCCCTATGTTGCAATGATTGCACCGGATACGGCATACCCCTATAACGATCAGGCAAAGGCTTATCTTACCGCCGAAAATCCCACGGTTGACGATTATGCCGTGCTTATGACCGATTCGGCACAGGATATAAAAATAGTGCTTGAATGCCCGGTAGAGGGTGCGGAATTCAAGGTTGAATACGGTACAAGGGAGGATTACTCCGACGCGGTAACGGTTAATACAACCGATAAGAGCATAGCTGTTAATAATCTTTTGAGAAATACAAAATATTATGTCAGAATAACCGCTTCGGCTAACGGATTCACAAAGACGGCGGAGGATTCGTTTAAAACAGCGGATATCGGCCCACGCGTGATGACTGTCGGCGGAGTTTCAAATGTCCGCGACCTCGGCGGCTATGAGACCTCATTCGGAAAAACCACCTTGCAGGGGCTGGCATTCAGGGGCGCGCAGCTTGATATTAAGGGTACATCCCGCCTGACCGCGCAGGGAGATAAGTTGCTCGGTACGGATATTGCATTGGGACTTGAGATTGATTTGCGAACGGCAAGTGAAACCGGCGGACTTACAAAAAGCGTAGTTCCCTCGGCAAAGTATCTTAACAGTCGCATAGGCTCATACACTGCGGCGTTTGCGGACGGTCAAAAGGAGCTCTTCAGGCAGATATTCGCCTCATACGCCGATGTAAATAATTACCCGATTTATGTTCACTGCGTTTACGGAGCGGACAGAACGGGTACGGTTTGCTATATTCTGAACGCTCTGCTCGGTGTGGACGAAAAAAATCTGATACAGGATTACGAGTTTACCACCTTTTCGGATGCCGGCCTGCGTTCTGCAGCAACAAATGCGGAAATGAAAGCGTTTTTAAGCTCATTCAATGCGCTTTCGGGCAGCACTCCTGCCGAAAAAGCTGAGAATTACCTGCTTTCCATAGGTGTAACAAGCGATGAAATAAGCATCATTCGCGGCATTTTCTTCGGAGAAATACCAATAAATTAATGTCTACTGAATAATTGCATTAGCAAATGCAATTATATAAAATCGAGTTAAAATCTCGATTTTATGGGTCAAAACCTTTGTTTTGACCGTCAGTATCCATTGATTGTCGCCTGATTTTAAAAAGAATCAAAATGTGATTCTTTTTAAAGTGCAAGGTTTTTTCGCAAAATTGCGCAAAAACCTTGTACCTGAACAATTCAAAAGTTTACACCAACATGCTTGGTTAAGGAACCTTTGAATTGTTCAGCAGGCATTAAATTAAACTCTGCGCGGCGGAGGCTGCGTAAATATAAAAAATCCGGCAGGATGCCGAAAAAAGTTTGGAGGTAAATTTTTATGAAAAAAGCATTTTCCTTAAAAAAGAAGCTTCCCAAGGTATTGGCTGTTGCTTTGGCGGTCGCCTGCTTTGCGGGGGCGGTTCCGGCAAATGCGGCAGGGGTGACCCGCGCATACAGCACCATAGGCAGCTATGGCTCGTTTGAAGAGTATAAGTGGTATTTATGCGACAATGTGAAGGGCGACAAGGTGACCTTCACCACAGTTGACGGCGTAACGGGAACACCAGTTGTTACAAAAGGAGCAAACGAAGCAGCGGCAGACTGGGCATCGCTTGCCACAAGGAATATGATGTTTGCGGCAGGCGGTAAATATCAGGTTTCATTCGCAATTAAGAGTACCGACGCCAGCGGTTGGTTCAAGCTTTCCGGCAAAAAGTTTTCGGAGGATTTAGCAACGCACGGCGATATCGTTTATAACAGCGCTTCGGTTGACGGTGCGGCGGCAGCAGAAGCTTATGTCGGCAACGAATGGAAAAATGTTGTTGCGGAATTTACGGTTGACGGCACAAAACCTGTAAATCAGTTCCGTATTTATCTCCGCGGGAATGCGGGAACGCAGTTGACAATCAAGGATTTTGATGTAAGGAAAATTGATGATCGGGTTATTATTTCGGATAAACCATATCTTGATGCCGAATGGCAATATGTCTACAGTTGGACAACGGATGTTGGTTATATGAATCATAACCTTGATAATTGCAAAATTGAACTGATGCAGGACGGATGTGAAGATACAGGGGCTGTTCATTTTTACAAAAACGGAGAACCGGGAAAGGAATTAAGAATACATCGTGTTATTCCCAATGCGCTTATGTCAACCGGAAAAACGTATGTATTTGAGGCTAACATTAAGGGAACAACAACCGAAGCTCCGAATGGCATGTATGTCGAATTTTTGTGGGGCACGGCAGTATGGACGTCTAATAATTCAGGTGCTATAACACTTGAATCAAGAGAGAATTGGGAAAAAATAAGTTATGAGTTTTCAAAGCCAAATGATGGCGATGTTCCGATTTGCATAAAAACCGGTGGATATACAACCGCAGATTATTATATTGATAATATTGCAATTTACGATAAAGAGGATACGACAAAAACCAATATAATACCCGGCGGAGATTTTTATGCAACCGAGCCCGCGACTACACTTAACGGCTGGGAAGGCTCATATAAAGACGAAACGGAATATACCGACAGTTATATAGAAGCTTTAGCAGACGGATATAAAGATCCCGGCTCTATACATTTCTATCAGAAGAACGGTGACGGCAACAAGGCAGACCGTAATATTTATTATGTATTGAACGGATTAACGGTAGGACAGACATATACGCTGAAATTTGCGATTAAAGGCGACTCATTGCAAATTAGCTGGGCAGTACCAACGAATATTGAACTGGCTTACAGCAATAATTCAACATGGGTCGGTACCGAAGAATCGGTATTGAAGCTGACGGAAAATTATTCCGAATGGCAGGAATTAAGTTATGATTTTACCGCAAATCATAATTCAACTCAGATTCGCTTTAATTCCAGTAAGTACGGACGGCATGATTTTCTGATTGATAATATCAAGGTTTACGCTAAAGACGACGCAAGCGAAACAAATCTCATTTCAAACGGTGATTTCTGTGAAAAAGAAGCCGTTGTGAGCGACAGCAGTGCTGTTGATAATTCGCCCTACAAGGTTAATAATGTACCGGGCTTTGATATAGGTATGCTGAATAATGTGTTGGGCGGAGATAAGGATATATCCGTAGTCCCGGGCGGCTCTTATGACGGCTCAACAGCAGTAGAAATAAGAGGCGGCGACAAAGCAGAAAGGTATTTCCAGCAGCTTGACGGAGTAAAATTCGTTCTTGGCGATACCGCGGTTAAGGCGACCGGCTACTTCAAGGTGACAGCGGGCAATACAGAGCCTAAGATATGGCTCGGCTTCGGCAAGTCATACGGCGGCGCAAACAGTGTGGGTCTTCATTTTGCGAACTACCTTAAAAACGGCAAGCCGGATTCGGGTGAAAGCTTTACCGCACGTGATGACGGCTGGTACTATTTTGAGAAAACCGTAGATACCGGCACCTTCAACAATAAGATTGACAGCATGACGGAGCTTGTTTGGGTCAAATATATGTGCGGAATCGACGCGAGAACCAACACAGGCGCTGCCAGATTCGATAATATTACCTGTGAGATAATCTCTTCGGCAGAGCCGGGAGACGCCAATAACGACGGCGAAATAAACATCCTCGATATGGTAAGAATGAAGAAATATTCAGCCGGCAATGAAAGTTTTGAAAATATAACCCGCGGTATGTGGCTGACAGAAAATACCGATGGAGCTGCGGCACTTGCGGCGCTTAAAAAGGTTATTATAGGCGCGTCAAGCGAATACGGAAAGTAATAAAATAATGGGGACTGCCGCGTTAAGAGCTGTAGCATAAACAAGCCTTCCTCTGACGAGGAAGGTGGCACGGCGTAAGCCGTGACGGAAGGAGAGAAAAGAAAAGAGCAATACATATAAAAGCTTTACCTTTTCTCTCCCTCAGTCTCGTTGCACTCGACAGCTCCCTCGTCAGAGGGAGCCAAGGGTTATTCGTGAACTATTAGTTTGTGCGCTCTACCTTAATGTGGCAGCTTTTTTAGTGACGGGTGAGAGAATGCAAAATAAATCGGATACATATAAAAGACCGCTGAAGCACAAAAGAATTGAGCCGCAGGCTTTAGCAGAGGTATGCGCGGATAAATCTGCCTTTCAGGGATGGAAAATAAAAAAGCTTTCGGATATTTCTTTTCCCTTAACACTTGAAAAGGAAGAAATAATAATAGATTTCGGGGGTCACTATACTGGTTATCTTAATATCGAGCTTGCGGGCAGACCCGAGCACATACCCGATTCCCCCACAAATATAGCCTTTTCCTTTGCCGAGGTGCCTATTGAGCTTGCCGAGACGGCGGAGGACAGCGAAAATTCACTGTCGGTCGGATGGCTGCAAAACGATTTTAAAACAATAGCCTTTATGCCATATAAGGGCAGCCTTGAACGCCGCTATTCGTTCAGATATTTAAAGCTGAAGCGTACCGATTCGGTGCGCTTTGCGGTTGATATAACCGCGCTGTATATCGACGCGGTGTCGGCGGTGGATATAGATGATGTGCTGCCCCTTAATACGGCGGACAGCACTCTTGCCGCAATAGACAAAATATGCGTTAATACCCTTAAGGAGTGCGAGCAGGATGTTTTTGAGGACGGACCAAAGCGTGACCGCAGGCTGTGGATCGGCGATCTGCGACTGCAGGCGCTGGTTGACTATGTGACCTTCCGCAATACCGACCTTATAAAGCGGTGCATTTACTTATTTGCCGAGCATTTAAACGAAAAAGGGCTTGTGCCGCCTTGCGTATTTCCCGATACTCCGCCCTATGCAGATCAATGGTTTTACCTTGATTATTCGCTTTGCTTTGTGCTTTGCCTTGCCGATTATTTGGAAAATACAGGCGATAAAACGCTGCCCGAGGAGCTTTACGGAATTGCGCTGCACCAAATAGAATATACCGATAGTGTTTTTGACAGAACGATGGGAATAATTAACGAGGGCTTTTTTATAGACCACGGCAATTACGACCGCGGCACGGCGTCCCTCGGGTATTTTGCCTATGTGCTGCGCAGTATGATAGGATTATCGGAAAAGCTCGGTAAGCCTGCCGATAAATTTAAAAATATTCTTGCCGATGTAAATTCTGCCCTGCTTTCAAAAAGGGACGGTAAAACAGGGCTTTTCACCGCGAAAAACGGCGAAATTTCGTGGCAGTCGCAGGTGTGGGCGGCGCTTTCGGGCGCGTTGAGTTGCGAGGAAACGCGGGTCTTGCTTAAAAAAACCGCCGAGTATAACCCGGGAATACATATGTCCTCGCCCTTTATGACCCACTATTATTTAGAGGCGCTTTATTCCTGCGGAATGGCAGAAACGGCAAACGAATATATAAAGAGCTATTGGGGCGCTATAATAAACGCCGCCGACGGTTCCTGTACTTTCCGGCGTGG
>URNB01000014.1 GCA_900549055.1 uncultured Oscillospiraceae bacterium | reverse complement strand
TTAACTCGATTTTATATAATTGCATTTGCTAATGCAATTATTCAGTAGACATTATATTATGCTTAATAAACAATTCAGCCGTGCCGAAAGGCTGAATGTCAGATATATAAAATTACAGTTTCGGCGTAATAAGCATATCAATCAGTCGTCAGGCATGATTTAGGTGCAACAGGAGTTAATATGCTGCTTAAACCCAACATTAAACTTAAAAGAATTACCGATATAACCCCTGCGCTTTTGAAAAGCCGCAGCATTACCGGGCTTATACTCGATGTGGATAATACCCTTTCGACCCACCACGGTCAAAAGCTGACGGAAGGACTTGAGGCTTGGCTTGCTTTGATGAGAGACAACGGAATAGCCCTTGTCATTCTTTCAAACTCAAAGGAAAAAAGGGTGAAGCCGTTTGCGGAAAAAATAAATTTGCCCTACGTAAGCTTAGGACTGAAGCCGCTGCCCTTTAAATTCCGCCGCGCGCTGCGGGTCATAAAAACGAGCAAGAGGAACACCGCTATAGTGGGCGATCAGATTTTTACCGATACGCTTGGCGGCAACCTTTTCGGGGTCACAACAATGCTTTTAGACCCCATAAAGCCCGAAAGCTCTGCGCGCTTTAAATTCAAGCGTCGGCTTGAACGCGCGGTATTTAAGCTTTATAAAATTAAAAACACGGAGGTGCGCTGAAATGCCTAAATTCGGTCCGGCGGGAAACGCCGAAAGCTTTGCGAAAATGGGCTATAAAAACAGCCTGGATGTACCCGATTATATAGTTGAAATGGGACTTGACTGCTACGAATATCAGTGCGGCAGGGGTGTAAACATTGGCGAGGAAAAGGCCCGCCTTTTGGGCGAAAAGGCAAAGGAAAAGGGGGTTTACCTCTCTCTTCATGCGCCGTATTATATTTCAATGTCCTCTGTTGAGGAGGAAAAGCGCCTTAATTCCGTGAATTATATTTTGGCGTCGGCTAAAGCCGTAAATGCCATGGGCGGCAGCAGAATAGTTGTCCACACAGGCTCATGCGGCAAGATCTCCCGCAAAAATGCGCTTGAGCTTGCAGTTGACACAATGCACAAGGCGGTGGCAGCGCTCGATGAAGCGGGGCTTTCAAACATTCATATCTGCCCCGAAACCATGGGCAAGGTGAATCAGTTGGGCACGCTTTATGAGGTTTTGGAGCTGTGCAAGGTGGACGAAAGGCTGATACCCTGCATTGATTTCGGTCATTTGAACGCGCGGGGTCAGGGCTCGCTTAAAACCGAGGCGGATTTTGAGGAGATTTTCCTTGCAATCAAAAATACACTCGGCAGCGACAGGCTTAAAAGCTTTCATTCTCATTTTTCCAAAATTGAATACACCGCGGGCGGCGAAAAGCGCCATCTAACCTTTGAGGATACGGTGTACGGTCCCGACTATGAGCCGGTTATGGAGCTGACCTATAAATACGGCTGCGACCCGGTGTTTATATGCGAATCGGCCGGCACGCAGGCAGAGGACGCAAGGCAGATGAAGGATTACTACAACAGTATACGGGGTGAAAAACAATGATATGGCACAGCACCGACCGCGCCGCCGTTTTAAAGGAATTAGAGGTAGACGATAAAAAGGGCCTGCCCAACGGCGTTGCCGATATGCGGCTTGAAAAATACGGCAAAAATATTATTTCCGATTCGGGAAAGCCCACCTATTTAAAGCGGTTCTTATCGCAGCTTAACAGCAAGCTGGTTTTAGTGCTTATTATAACGGCGCTGCTCTCCTTTATTGTTTCGCTTATGTATAACGAGGTGAACAGCTTTTCGCCGCTGCTGATAATCGGCATTGTAATAATAAACGCGGCTGTAAGCGCATATCACCTGCACACATGCGATAACGCGCTCGACAGTATGAAAAGCGCCACCAACCCCACCGCCGCAGTGCTGCGGGACGGAATTGTGAAAAATATAAACTCCGCGCTTTTGGTTCCGGGCGATATTATTCTGCTTGAAGAGGGCGACTATATTTCGGCGGACGCGCGAATTATAGAAAGCAACGAATTCCGCTGCAACGAGGTATCACTCACAGGCAGTGAAATACCCGTTGAAAAAAGCGGCGAAGAAATTTTTGAAGAAATAACCGCCGCGTGCGACCGCTCAAATATGGTGTTTTCGGGCACAAGCGTAGCCCACGGCAACGCAAAGGCGGTGGTTGTGGCAACGGGGCTTAACACCGAAACGGGGCACACAACCGCGATTCTGCAGCAGACGGGCGAAAAAAAGCTCCCGCTTGAAAAGGAGCTTGACGGAATCGGCAAAATCGTAAACATAGCGGTGCTTATAATCTGCGTCATAGCCTTTATAATCGGGCTTATTCAAAACTTTTCAAGCGGCAATTTCGCCGCAATGACCCTGCGCGTGCTTGTAAACTCCGTGGCGCTTGCGGTAGCCGCAATACCCGAGGGGCTGCCCGCGGTTGCAACCGTTGTGGTGGCGGTGGGTATTCAGCGCATTGTGCAGGATAAAATAATAATAAAGGACTCCGACGCGCTTGAAACACTGGGTAAAACAAATGTCATCTGCGCGGATAAAACAGGCATACTCACCCGCAATAAAATGCAGCTGAGCCGAATCTACGACGGTGACAAAATGACCGACGTGGAAAGCGAGGCACTAACCGAAAAACCGGCGCTTGTTTTAAAGCTTGCCACCGCCTGCTCAACCCTGCGCAACGATCCGACCGAGGAGGCAATAAAAAAAGCCTGTCTTGCCTATAATTCAATGTCCGAAAAGGATATTGCGGGCTTTTTCCCGCGGCTCGGCGTAATTCCGTTTGACTCCGAGCGCAAGACCATGACGGTTATTTCCATGATAAACGAAAAGCCGTTTGCAATAATCAAGGGCGCGCCCGAGGTGGTTTTGTCCGAATGCGTCGGCATAAACGCAGAGGAAGTATTAAAAATCAACGATGCTATGGCAGAGGACGCCTTGAGAATCGTCTGCATTGCAATGCGCCCGCTTGACAGTATACCCGCAAACCCGAATCCGGAGGAGATAGAGCACGGGCTTACCTTTGTGGGACTGCTCGGAATTATAGACCCGCCGAGGGATAATGTTACAGACGATATAGCTGCCTGCAAGGCGGCGGGAATAAGAACGGTTATGATAACCGGTGATAACCTTATAACCGCAAAATCGATTGCCCGCAGAATCGGTATTTTAACCGACGACAGCAGCGCCGTGACAGGCGAAGAGTTAGCGTCATTAAGCGATGAGGAGCTGGCGCAAAGCATTAAAAGCTATTCGGTTTACGCAAGGGTCTCCCCTGCCGATAAGACCCGAATAGTAAAGGCATGGCAGCAAAACGGCGCCGTGGTTACCGTAACGGGCGACAGCGTGCAGGATACCGAGGCACTCATAAGTGCGGATATAGGCTGTGCCATGGGCAAATTCGGCGCGGATGTTGCAAGGGGAACGGCGGATATAGTTATATCAAACAGCCGCTTCGGCTCAATAGTATGCGCGATAAAGGAAAGCCGCGGGCTTTTTGATAATATAAGAAAATCGGTTTATTATCTGCTTTCCTGCAATTTTGCGGAGCTGCTTTCTGTATTTATCGGTATGCTGGTATTTTCCGGTACGCCGTTGTCCGCAGTTCAGCTTTTATGGATAAATCTGCTTACCGACTGCGCGCCCGCCATTTCGATCAGCATGGAAAAGGCGGAGGACGAGGTAATGAAACGCAAGCCATATACCGCGCTCGGAAAGCTTTTTGACGGCAAATCGCTTATCGGACTTGCAATTCAAAGCCTAACCATTACCGCCGCAACCCTTATTGCCTTTGTGCTGGGCAGGAGTACCGGCAGCGCTGCCGCCATGACAATGGCGTTCGGGGTGCTCGGTATGTCGGAAATATTCCACTGCTATAATAACCGGCTTGACGGAACGCTTTTCGGCAAACGTATTTTTGCAAACAGGTTTTTAAACCTTTCGGCAATACTTACGCTGTTTATTCTTATCTTCCTTATGCTCACTCCCGCGGGCTATGTTTTCGGAATGACCGTAATTTCGGCCAAGCAGTTCTTTATCTGCCTGCTGCTGGCGTTTGCAATAGTCCCCGTGACGGAGCTTATAAAGCTTGTGAATAAAAATCGTTAGGTCTTTACAAGGCATAAAAAATCCCTGCGCGGTAAAATAGAACCGCACAGGGATTTTTTTGACTTCAAATTATAATCCGATTGAATATTTATCTGCCGAGGCACAATAGGATTTTTGTTCTTTTATTAAATGTCGAGAGCGTTTATTTTATCGGCAAGCTCCTTTTCGCTGTGCCTGCCGTTTAAGAGCCAGCCTTCGGTTATTTTTGTATCGGGAGATACGCTGCATTTAAGCTCCGATACGGTTTTTCCGAAGCCGCTGCCGCCGGAGGTCGCAAACAGCACTATCGTCTTACCCGAAAAATCATAGCTTTCAAGGAAGGTATTGATTATTGTCGGGGCGACATACCACCAAATCGGGAAGCCGAGAAAAATAACATCGTATTGATCGGTGTCGCAGGGCGTGCCCGATATTGCGGGTCGAAAGCTTTTGTTGCTCATCTCTACAGAGCTGCGCGAGCTTTTATTTGTCCAGTCAAGATCCGCTGCGGTGTAGGGTATTTCGGGCTTGATTTCGTATATATCAGCTCCCGCTGCCTTTGCAAGCTGCTCCGCAGCGGCTGCGGTAACTCCGCTTGCCGAAAAATATGCCACCAGTTTTTTTGACATATAACCGTCTCCTTTTAAATTTTTCATCTTTATTTTATACCTTAAATATTAATTTTTCAAGACAGGCTATATATATATTTGATTCGCAGCGGCTTTCCGACTGTTTTACTATAAAACGATAGCAAAATCAATACTATCTTTTGATAGTACATATACTGAATTTTGAGGTGAATGTATATGTATTATCCGAGACTTAAGGATTTGCGTGAAGACAATGATTTCGTTCAAAAAGAGGTTGCCGCATATTTGGGAATCGACCAAAAGGTCTACAGTACCTATGAAACCGGCAAGCGAGAGATACCTACCCGTTATGTAACGGCGCTTGCGGATCTGTATAAAACCACAACCGATTATATATTGGGCAGAACCGATTCGGCGAAGCCGTAATCGGGAATGATGCGCGGGAGCAAAGACTTTGGTCGGAAAATCACGGCAGTGAGCATATTGCCGCCGAGAGAATAAGGCAGACTATCGGAATAACAGCGCCTGAAATAAGCTGCGGCAGCGTATGCCTTTTCATTTTAAGTGAGGCATATCCGACGGGGAGCAGAAGCAAAAGCCCTAAAAGGTAAAGCGGGTGAACATAATATGCCAGCAGCGCCACAGGCCCCGCGATTCCGCAGGCATGGCCGCTGCTTTTCTTTTTTAACAAAAAGGAGCTGAAGGCGATGGCAACGCCCGAAAGCAGATAGGTAAGATACAGCACTCTTTCGCCGTCAGCGGCGTTTGCGGCAAGGGAAAACAGCAATCCGCCTATATACCCGGCAACGGCAAGCACGATTGCCAGCGAGCGCTGAAATCTGCGCCGTTCATCCCCCTTTTTAATAAGACTTACGGGGTATGCAAGCAGCGGAAAGACCGTAAGAGATATTATCGCCGCCGCAAAATTCGCACCGTTTGCAAAAAATCCGCCGTGCAGGAAAAGCAGCGTTACAGCCAACGCCGCCGCGAGCGGAGCTACGGTTATAATCCTTATAATTTTGCAAAGCTTCATCATAATTAATCACCGAAAATTATTTTAAATTATTTTTGCCGTCAAAGCAATGAACTGCCGAACGGGCGGTCTCTAATTGCGGTAAAGCCGCGGTAGAGCCGCCCGAAATTTGCTCTACCGCGGGTGGAATTGCGCGCGTCTGCGGTTTTTTGAGAATGCACTCTTTTTTCTTGAAATAAGTGTTGCCTGATGTTATAATATTATCGGAAATCGAGCGGATTTGATTTAAAATCGGACAAACGGTGAAAAGTATGCTGCAAAAATTTGAATTTCATAAAACGGAGCGTAAAATTTTCATAAAATCGGTTATAACCGCAATCGACGCGGTGCGGCCGAAGGATTTTTATTTTCCCGGGGAGATGCACAATTTTTGGGAGATAGTCTGTGTGGCGGAGGGTGCGGCAATGGCGACCGCCGACGAACGGGTATATAACCTCAAAAAAGGCAATCTGCTTTTTCACAAGCCGATGGAGTTTCACAGGGTGTGGTCTGCGGAGGGTACTGCGCCGAGACTCTTTATAATATCCTTTGAGGCAGAGAGCGACGGAATGGCTTACTTCCGCGATCGGCTTTTCACGCTCAACGATTTGCTGCTTGAGGAATTCGGCGGGATAAATGCCGCCTGCCGCAGAGCAATCGAGCTGTTTGATAAGGGCGATATGTCGGAATATTCCTGGCAGAGCAATGCCGCGGCGGTGGGACTTGAGGCGTTTCTTTTAAGACTGCGCGGAGAAAAGGAAACCGCATACCGTGAGGATTCGCGTTATGCCGCGATATACAGGCAGATTGTAAGCTATCTTGAGGATGCCTGCTGTCGCAGCGTCACTGTCGAGGAGACCGCGCGTGCCTGCAATTTGAGCTGCAGCAGCCTTAAGCGTATTTTCAGGATGTTCTGCGACAAGGGCGTAATAGAATACCACAATTCAATAAGAATGCGCATGGCGGTAAAGCTTTTGGGGGAAGGAAAAAGCATTTCGGAGGTAAGCGAGCAATTGGGATTTTCAAGCACCTCTTACTTTCATATTGCGTTCAAGCGTGCAACGGGCGTATCTCCCGGAAAGTATTTCGGCGCTTAAAATGCGCTTTTTCATTGACAATAATGTCCGCAGGGTTTAAAATATTACTGTTAAATATATGCAGGGGTGAGCAACTTGTCGGTTAAAATTTCACCGTCGGTATTAACGGCGGACTTTCTTACGCTTAAGGACGATATAAAAAAATTAGAGGCCGCGGGAACGGATATGCTGCATTTGGATGTTATGGACGGTATCTTTGTTCCGAATATTTCGTTCGGCGTGCCGGTTATAAAGTCTATTAAAAAGCATACCTCGCTGCCGCTTGATGTGCATCTTATGATAGACCGTCCGCACAGGTATATAAAGCAGTTTGCCGAGGTCGCGGATATTCTGGGCTTTCATTACGAGGCGGGCAGCGATGTGCGTGCGACTCTTACCGAAATCAGGGAGCGCGGCTGCAGGGCTTGTCTTACAATAAAGCCGGGCACTGCGCCCGAGGAGATATTCGAGTTTCTGCCGCTTTGCGATATGGTGCTCGTAATGTCGGTCGAGCCGGGCTTCGGCGGGCAGAAATTTATGCCCTCGGCGCTTTATAAGCTTTCTACCCTGCGGGATGAAATCAAAAAACAGGGCTTGAACATTGATTTAGAGGTTGACGGCGGCATAAACTACGAAACCGCGCCGCTTGCCGTAAGCGCGGGCGCTACGGTGCTTGTGGCGGGCAGCTGCGTATTCTCGGCGGAGGATATGGGTAAGGCGGTTGCCGACCTTAAAAATCTTTAGAAAAAGCCCTGCCTACGGTTTCAACGGCGGTATCCTCACAGAGCAATCCGCCGTATTCCTCGGTGTAGGCGATTTCGGGCTCGCTTGCGTTTTTTACGGTGCAGAATTCGGTCATAAAATAAAAATCGCGGCTGTGCCCCGTTATGACAAGGCGGTAGCTGTTTTTAAGGCGGTAAAGGCTGTTTTTTCCGCGCGGCAGGCGGCGTGAATAAAGCCTTTTAATCCCGTTTATCATACTTTCGCTGTCGGGGAAAATGAGCATAACGCGGTCTTTGCCGTGCGCTCTGCCGACAGCGGGGGATACGGTTATAACGCACCCGGCGGATTTTCTTGCCTTTATTTCCACAAGCAGGTTGTCGCCTAAAATATCACCGTATTTTTCAAGGCTTTCCTTAAGCAAAAGACTCACTGCAAGCCGTGTGCCGCCGCTTAAGGAGGCGAATTTTTCATAAGTCCCGAAAAACGAGAGCACCTCGCTGTCGGAAAGGGCGATTCTTATTTTGTCGCCTGATAGCCTGTATACCGTCATTCGTCTGCCTCCGATAAATAAATTTTATGTATTCGGGAACACTGTTATCGGGTGATTGATATGCAAAGCAGCGGAAAGACCGCGTTTTTTAAGGCGATGCTTTACACGGCGTCCGCCGTAATACTTATAATAATCGGCTATTTTTCAGCCGGATATTTTTTCGGATAGGAGTTTTAAAATGAGTTACATTTCACTTAAAAGCGGCACGGATATAAGGGGCGTAGCCTCTCCCCTCGGCGGAAAAGAGGTAAACCTTACCGACGAGGCGGTTTACGATATTACCGCCGCATTTGTTTCATGGTACATAAATAAATATGATAAGGATCCCTCAAAGCTTACAATATCCGTGGGCAGAGACTCCAGAATAACCGGCGAAAAAATAGCAAAGCAGGTAATAAGCGCGCTTATTAACGCGGGAATATCGGTAATAGACTGCGGGCTTTGCTCTACCCCCGCCATGTTTATGACCACGGTCGATTTAAAAGCCGACGCCGCAATTCAAATAACGGCAAGCCACCACCCGTTTGACCGAAACGGGCTGAAATTTTTCACCCCCGCGGGCGGGCTTGATTCGCCCGATATTACCGAGATTGTAAAGCTCGCCGATAATGGAGAGGAAATTATTTGCAACCGCGCGGGCGTTGCCGTAAAGCTGAACTATATGGTAAAATACGCCGCAAGGCTGCGCAAAATGATTTGCGACGCTGTGGGCAAAACGGAAGAAGAAAAGCCGCTTTCGGGCTATAAAATAGCGGTGGACGCAGGCAACGGCGCCGGCGGCTTTTATGCTACGGATGTACTTGAAAGGTTGGGAGCGGATATATCGGGCAGCCAGTTTTTAGAGCCTGACGGAATGTTCCCGAACCACATACCAAATCCCGAAAACGAGGACGCTATGAGAAGCATATGCGCGGCGGTTAAGAATAATAACGCCGATCTCGGTATTATTTTCGATACCGATGTTGACCGTGCGGGCTGCGTTGGGGCTGACGGCGAGGAAATCAACCGCAACCGCCTTATAGCGCTTGCCGCATATATGGTGTCGGGCGAAAAGGGCGGCGCTACCATAGTTACCGATTCCGTAACGAGCGACGGGCTGCGCGAATATCTTGAAAATACGCTTAACGATACCCACTACCGCTACCGCCGCGGCTATAAAAATGTTATAAACAAGGCGATTGAGTTGTGTCGTGACGGCATAAACTGTCCCCTTGCCATAGAGACCTCGGGTCACGCGGCTTTAAGGGAAAACTATTTTCTTGACGACGGCGCGTATTTAGTTACCAAAATAGTAATAGAGTTAGCGCGCGGGCGCGATATCGAAAAAATTCTTGCTCCGCTTAAAATGCCCGCCGAGGAAGCAGAGTTCCGCTTTAACATAAATGCGGAGGATTTCAGGGAATACGGCGAAACGGTTATAAAAAAACTGCGCGAATACGCAGAAGCAAGACCCGATTACAAAACTGCCGACGATGACCGCGAGGGCGTGAGAATATCCACCGAAAACGGATTTTTCTTACTGCGGCTGAGCGTTCACGATCCGGTTATGCCCATAAACTTTGAAAGCCGCATCCCCGGCGGTATTAAAAGGGATATAGCGGGAATAGCGGATTTCTTTAAAGGCTTTGATAAGCTTGATATATCGCCGATTCTGCTTGCCGAATAGGAGGCTTTGCTGCTTTCGGTGTGCGGAGAAAATTGCGGCTTTCGCCTCCCTCGTCAGAGGGAGGCGTTGTTTTTCACAAATTTCTACTGCTCGGTTCTTTGGCAGCCGCAGCAGTCGTTATCCGCGTCGCACGGGCGCGGCGGGAAAAAGTCATCGGTCGGGAACTTGATCTTTCTGAAGGTGTCGCAGGGACGGTCGGTGGAATCGTCACACTGCTTTTCGGGTATGCAGAAATCGTATACCGGAATCAGCATCTGAACATTTCTTATGAGCTGAACTATCGTGAAAAGCCCCAAGGTGGCATAAACGGTCGGCGTGCCGTTCTGCAGCTCGGTGACCGCATTGCCGCCGAGCACCTCGCATACGCATTTCGGAATGCAGCGGACATTCTCGTAGCAATCGTGAATTTCGCCGATTCTCGCCGAAAGCGGAATCGGATCGACCGCCTGAACCACGCATTTCGGCATATTCGTGCTTCTGCGTGTGCTTGTGTCGCAGTCTCCGTCCTCTCTGTCACGGCTTGAAAATACCTTCACATTGCCGTCGCTGCCGAAGAGTATAACCTTTTTCGAGTAAGAGGATATGCCTCGGATATACTGCGGGCAGGAATGCGGAGCGGTGTAAATATCAAAGTCGAGCAGGAAGAAGAAGGTCAAATCGCAGGAATAAAAGCCTTTGTTGAAGTTTACCGGTTCAACATCGATAAAAACATTAAGTACCTCTGCCGAGCGCAGCCTAACGCTGATAGCGCTGTTTATAAGCGCCTGATCCTCCGCCAAGAAAAAGCAGCGGAGATCCTCAAGACAATCGCGGTCACAGCAGGAATCGTATACTCTGCCGGCGTCTACGCATACGGCTTCCTTAAATGTACCGTTCTCGGGCGGGCAGCCGTTTTTCAAATCTGCCATATAAAAAGCCTCCTGTAGAATAATTGAAGTCGTATCGCCGGGGCAACACATTAACTTCACTATTATGATATGTAACAGCCGAAAAAGTGTTACATGCGTATAACAACGCAAAACGGCATTTTTTAAGCTCCGAACGCACGGAAACATAATATATCCTATTTTCAGCTTCGGCGGATACACCCGTTTTATAATGAAACGCGAAAAAAATCAAAATAAACGGCAAAAAAAGCTTGATTTTTGAAAAAGAGTGTGTTATGATACTACAGTACGCTGCCTAAATGCGGCGTGAAACATGCGTTGATGCGGGAGGTGGCCGACCTCGAGTCGGGAAATTTCCGCGGAGTATGTCCGATTTTAAACCGGGCGAAAAGTCAGGAAGTATATAAGAGATCTTGCGGCTCTTGTATACAGCGGCAGAGCGATCTGCTGTCCGGAATTGTCTGTGACCCCAGCAATGCCGGTTTTATAATGCGCAGTAAAGAAAAACACGGCGCGTTGTAAGTTTTGCCCGCCAACTACTTAAGGAGGCGAATTTCACATGGCAGTGAAAGAAAAAATCCGTATTCGTATCAAAGGTTACGACCACGCGCTTGTAGACCAGTCCGCTGAGAAAATAGTGGAAACCGCTAAACGTACAGGTGCAAGGGTATCAGGCCCCGTGCCGCTGCCCACCGAAAAAGAGGTCGTTACCATTCTCCGCGCCGTTCATAAATATAAGGACAGCCGCGAGCAGTTTGAAACGAGAACGCACAAAAGGCTTATTGATATAATCAGACCTTCCAACAAAACTGTTGAAGCTCTGACTAATCTTGAGCTTCCCGCCGGTGTAGAGATTGAAATAAAGCTTTAATCACGCACCGCAGGTCAAGTTGGTGAAAACCAACCAATAACCAAAGGAGGAAAATCATATGAAAAAGGGTATTGTGGGCAAAAAGCTCGGTATGACTCAGCTTTTTGACGCAAACGGAAACGTTGTTCCGGTTACCGTTATCGAGGCAGGCCCCTGCGTTATTTCGCAGAAGAAGACCGCTGAGAACGACGGCTATGAGGCTGTTCAGATAGGCTACGGCGATTTGAAGGCTTCTAAGGTAAACAAGCCCCGGAAGGGCCATTTTGCCAAAGGCGATGTTGCTCCGAAAAAGGTTCTTCGCGAGTTCCGCTTTGAAGATATCAGCGCTATGAACGTAGGCGATATAATCAAGGCTGACGTATTTGCGGAGGGCGATTCGGTAGACGTGCGCGGCACTTCCAAAGGTAAGGGCTACGCCGGCACCATTAAGCGCTGGAACTTCGGAAGACTTAAGGAAACTCACGGTACAGGTCCTGTTCACCGTCACGGCGGTTCCTTGGGCGCCTGCTCAACTCCGTCAAGAGTTTTCAAGGGCAAGAAAATGGCAGGACACCTCGGCAATGAGCGCGTAACCGTTCAGAACCTGAGTGTCGTTAAAGTAGACGCGGAAAAGAATATCATCGCCGTTAAGGGCGCCGTTCCCGGTCCCAAGGGCGGAATAGTGGTTCTTTTCGACAGCGTTAAAGCGTAAGGGAAGGAGTGTTCTAAATTATGCCTAATATAGCAGTAGTCGATATGGCGGGCAAAAGCGTGGGAGAAATCACCTTGAGCGACGCCGTTTTCGGAATAAAGCCTAACGCGGCGGTTATGCACGCGGCGGTTGTAAACTACCTTGCAAACAAACGTCAGGGCACGCAGTCCACTCTGACTCGTACCGAGGTATCGGGCGGCGGCAAAAAGCCGTGGAGACAGAAGGGTACCGGTCACGCAAGACAGGGATCTACCAGAGCTCCGCAGTGGAGACACGGCGGTATAGTTCACGCGCCGAAGCCGAGAGATTATTCTTACTCTCTCAATAAAAAGGTTAAGAGACTGGCTCTCAAATCCGCTTTGTCGGATAAGGTGCTCACAGGCGATATGATAGTTCTTGACGAGCTTAAAACCGAGACCTACAAAACCAAGGTCGTTGCCGATTGCTTAAAGGCAATAGGCGCCGGTAAAAAGACTCTCATAGTTCTTGAGGATAACAGCGCGTTCGCCGTAAAGAGCATTGCCAACATTGCGGGTGCGAAATCCGCACAGGTCGGAACAATCAACACCTACGACATAATCAATGCCGACACTCTCGTGGTGGTAAAGAATGCCGTAGCAAAGCTTGAGGAGGTGTATGCATAATGAAAACCGCACAGGATATCATTATAGCTCCGGTAATTACCGAAAAGAGTATGTCGGGTATAGCCGATAAGAAATACACCTTTAAGGTAGCGAAGGACGCTAACAAAATCGAGATAGCCGACGCTGTCGCAAAGCTTTTCAAGGTTGATGTTGCTAAGGTCAACACAATCAACGTTCGCGGTCAGGCAAGACGTATGGGCCGTTACAACGGCTACACCGCAGCCTGGAAAAAGGCAATCGTTACTTTAAAGGCTGATTCAAAGCCGATTGAGTTCTTCGACGGTCTTATCTGATAACCGCGACCGGGAAATCAAGGATTTCCGGTGATGTATGAAGTTTTTTAAAGATAACTTCGCTAAGCCAAAACAGGAGAGTGAAACAAATGGCAATTAAATTTTACAAGCCGACTACTCCGGGCCGCCGCAATATGACAACTATGGATTATTCCGAGTTATCAAAGGTTGCTCCCGAGAGAAGCTTGCTTGAGCCTATTAAAAAGAATGCCGGACGCAACAGCTACGGCAGAATCACCGTTCGCCACAGAGGCGGCGGAAACCGCAGAAAGTACAGAGTTATCGATTTCAAGAGAGAGCGTTTCGGTATACCCGCTACCGTTCTGACTCTTGAGTACGATCCGAACCGCTCTGCGTTCATCGCCCTCGTTCAGTATGAGGACGGCGAAAAGCGTTATATAATCGCTCCGCAGGACTTAAAGGTCGGCGATAAGATAGTAAGCGGCCCCGAGGCTGATATTAAGCCCGGCAACGCACTTCCGCTTATCAACATTCCGGTAGGTACATTCCTGCACAATATCGAGCTTTACCCCGGCAAGGGTGCTCAGCTTGCACGTTCTGCCGGCAACACCGCTCAGCTTATGGCTAAGGAAAACGGAATGGCGCTTTTGCGTTTGCCCTCGGGCGAGCTTCGCAACGTTCCCGCAAACTGCATGGCAACCGTAGGCGTTGTATCCAATCCGGAGCACGCAAACGTCAATTACGGTAAAGCCGGACGTAAGCGTCACATGGGCTGGAGACCGACCGTTCGCGGTTCTGTAATGAACCCGTGCGATCACCCGCACGGCGGCGGTGAGGGTAAATCACCGATCGGTCGTCCGGGACCTGTTACCCCGTGGGGTAAACCTGCTCTCGGTTACAAGACCCGTCAGAAGAATAAGCGCACCGATAAGTATATCGTAAAGCGCCGTAAGTAATTCGACGAAAGGAGATTAATCATGGGAAGAAGCATTAAAAAGGGCCCTTATGTGCAGCCTGTTCTGCTCAAAAGAGTCAAGGAAATGAACGAAGCCGGTGAAAAGAGAGTTCTTAAGACCTGGAGCCGTTCTTCGACCATATTCCCCGATTTCGTCGGACACACCTTTGCGGTACATGACGGCCGCAAGCACGTTCCGGTTTATGTAACAGAGGATATGGTAGGTCACAAGCTCGGTGAGTTCGCTCCGACGAGAACCTTTAAGGGTCACGCCGGTTCAAAGACCACCGGTAAGTAAGCGGCTGAAAGGAGAGTTTAACTATGGAAGCAAGGGCTACACTTAAATACGCCCGTATTTCACCCCGCAAGGTGAAGATTGTTTTGGATTTGATCCGCAATCAGGATGCTGAAAAAGCTATGGCTATACTCAAATTTACTCCTAAGTCCGCTTGCGAGTATTTGGAGAAGCTTTTAGCGTCAGCTATGGCTAATGCAGAAAACAATCATAACATGGATGTTTCCCGTCTTTATGTTGCAGAGTGCTTTGTCTGCCCCGGACCGACTCTTAAGAGAATCCGTCCGAAGGATCACGGCAGAGCCCACAGAATTTTGAAGAGAACAAGCCATGTTACAATCGTTCTTAAAGAACGCGAAATCTAAGAAGGAGGTTAAGTTATGGGCCAGAAGGTTAATCCGCACGGTTTCCGTGTAGGCGTAATTAAAAACTGGGACTCGCGTTGGTTTGCCAATGACAGCGTTTTCGGCGACACATTGGTTGAGGACTATAACCTCCGTAAATACCTCAAGAAGACCCTCTTCACAGCAGGTATTGCAAAAATCGAAATCGAACGTGACGACAAGCGCGTAAGACTTCATATCCACTGCGCAAAGCCGGGTATGGTGATCGGACGCAACGGCAGCGAAATCGAAAAGCTTCGCGCCACCTGCCAGCAGATGCTCGGCAAGCCGGTTCTTATCAACATTGTTGAAATTAAGAATCCGGACGCTAACGCTCAGCTCGTAGCCGAAAATATTGCGGCTCAGCTTGAAAAGCGTATTTCCTTCCGCCGCGCTATGAAGCTCTCCATAGGCAGAGCTATGCGTCTCGGCGTAAAGGGTATAAAAACTCAGGTTTCGGGTCGCTTGGGCGGCGCTGAAATCGCAAGAAGCGAGCAGTATCATGAGGGAACAATTCCGCTTCAGACCCTGCGTGCCGATATCGACTACGGTTTTGCCGAGGCAAACACCACATACGGTCGTATAGGCGTTAAGGTTTGGATTTACAAGGGTGAGGTTCTCGCTGATAACCGCAAGGTTAAAAAGGAAGGAGGCGCCCGCTGATGTTAATGCCTAAAAGAGTTAAATACCGCAGAGTTCACCGCGGACGTTTGACCGGTACCGCTTCACGCGGCATCACCGTAACACACGGCGATTTCGGTCTTCAGGCTTTAGAGCCGGCGTGGATCACCTCTAACCAGATAGAGGCTGCGCGTATTGCAATGACCCGCTACATTAAGCGTGGCGGTCAGGTTTGGATAAAGATATTCCCCGATAAGCCGATAACCGAAAAGCCGGCTGAGACCCGAATGGGTTCAGGTAAAGGCTCACCCGAGTACTGGGTAGCGGTTGTTAAGCCCGGTCGCGTAATGTTCGAGATCGGCGGCGTTAGCGAGGAATTGGCTCGCGAGGCTATGCGTCTCGCCGCAAACAAGCTTCCTATTAAGTGCAAGTTTGTAACAAAGCAGGAAATGGGTGGTGAGCAGTAATGAATGCAAAGGAAATCAGACAGAACACTTTGCCGGAGCTGAATGACCAGTTGACAAAGCTTAAAGAGGAATTATTTAATCTGCGTTTCCAACTCGCCATTAACCAGCTCGACAACCCCATGCGTATAGCTGCCGTTAAGAAGGACATCGCCCGCGTTAAGACAATCATTCGCGAGAACGAGCTCAAAAACGACAGCACCAACGCTTGAGAGAGGGAGGAAAGGCTAAATGAGCGAAAGAAACCTTCGTAAAACAAGAGTGGGTAAGGTTGTAAGCGACAAGATGGATAAAACCGTCGTAGTTGCCATTGAGGACAACGTTAAGCACCCGCTCTATAAGAAGATCATTAAAAACACTATCAGACTCAAAGCTCATGATGAGAACAATTCCTGTGGCGTAGGCGACAGAGTTCTTATTATGGAGACCAGACCACTCTCCAAGGATAAGCGTTGGCGCGTGGCGGAAATAATCGAAAAGGCTAAGTAGTCTACAAGGAGGAAAACACTGTGATACAACAACAGAGTTACCTCAAGGTTGCCGACAATACGGGTGCCAAGGAAATCATGTGCATCCGCGTTCTTGGAGGCTCCAGAAGGAGGTATGCCAACATTGGCGACGTCATCGTGGCTTCTGTTAAAAAGGCCGCTCCGGGCGGTACTGTAAAGAAGGGCGATGTAGTAAAGGCAGTTGTGGTTCGTTCCGCAAGAGGTCTTCGCCGCAATGACGGCACATACATCAGATTCGACGAAAATGCGGCTGTTATCATCCGTGATGACAAGAACCCCCGCGGTACCCGTATTTTCGGGCCGGTAGCCCGTGAGCTGCGCGACAAGGATTATACAAAGATCCTGTCCCTTGCTCCGGAAGTGCTTTAATGGGAGGTAGAAAACAATGAGTAAGCTTCACGTTAAAACCGGTGATACCGTAGTCCTCCTTACAGGAGACAAAAAGGACCGCAAGAAGACCGGCAAGGTGCTTGAGGTCAGCCCCAAAGAGGGTAAGGTTATAGTTGAGGGCATCAACGTTGTTAAAAAACACGCTAAACCGAAGAAGGCAGGAGATCCGTCCGGTATAATTGAAACCAACGGTGCTGTTTATGCCTGCAAGGTTCAGGTTGTTTGCCCGAAATGCAATAAGCCCACCAGAGTAGGCACTAAGGTCTACGAGGACGGCAAAAAAGACCGCATGTGCAAAAAATGCGGCGAGACTTTTTAAGAGATAAGGAGGACATGACATGTCAATACTGTCGAACGAATATAAAAATTCGATCGCTCCCGCACTGATGACAAAATTTGGCTACAAGAGCGTCATGCAGATTCCGAAGCTCGAAAAGGTCGTTATCAATGTAGGCGCCGGCGAGGCCAAGGAAAACTCCAAGGTCATCGACGCTATTCTGCGAGACCTGAGTCTTATCACCGGTCAGAAGGCAATTCCCTGCCGCGCAAAGAAGTCGGTTGCGAACTTCAAGCTCCGCGAGGGTATGCCGATCGGTGCGAAGGTAACGCTTCGCGGTGAGCGTATGTATGAGTTCATTGAAAGACTTTTCAATGCGGCTCTTCCGCGCGTTCGCGACTTCAGAGGAATTAACCCGAACGCTTTTGACGGCCGCGGCAACTATGCTATGGGCGTTAAGGAGCAGCTTATTTTCCCTGAAATCGAGTACGATAAGATCGATAAGGTGCGCGGTATGGATATAATTTTTGTCACAACTGCGAAGACAGATGAAGAGGCCCGCGAGTTATTAACGCTTTTGGGCGCTCCGTTTGCGAGATAAGGAGAAGTAATAATGGCTAAGACTGCTATGAAAGTTAAGCAGGCAAGACCTGCTAAGTTTTCAACAAGAGAGTATAACAGATGCAAAATCTGCGGCCGCCCACATGCTTATCTTCGCAAGTACGGCATTTGCCGTATATGCTTCAGAGAGCTTGCTTATAAAGGCGAGATCCCCGGAGTGAAGAAGGCCAGTTGGTAAGGCACAAAGCTGAAGGAGGTTGACGGCATGCAAATCAGCGATACAATCGCGGATATGCTTACGAGAATTCGTAATGCATCCGCTGCAAAGCATGATTCGGTAGATGTTCCGGCGTCGAATGTAAAAAAGGCAATCGCTCAGATTTTACTTGACGAGGGTTACATCTCGGGCTTTCAGGTCGAAGAAGACGGAAAGCAGGGCGTAATTCACATCACTTTGAAGTACGGCCATAATAAATCGCAGGTTATAAGCGGCATTAGAAGAGTTTCTAAGCCCGGCTTGCGTATCTACACAAATGTAGAGGATATGCCCAAGGTTATGAAGGGCCTCGGCATAGCCATCCTTTCCACCTCAAAGGGTATAATGACAGACAAGCAGGCACGCAAAGCCAATGTCGGCGGCGAAGTCCTCGCTTTCGTCTGGTAAGGAGGTGCGAGAGGATGTCAAGAATAGGAAAGAAACCTATCGCAATCCCTGCCGGTGTTGAGGTTAAGGTTGACGGCAGCAAGGTGACCGTAAAGGGACCCAAGGGTACACTTGAAAGCACCTTCAATCACGAAATAAACATTGCGCTTGAGGGCAATGAAATAATCGTGACCCGCCCGACCGATGACAAAAATCACCGTGCGCTCCACGGTCTTACCCGTACCCTTATCCATAATATGGTTGAGGGCGTTACCAACGGCTACTCAAAAACGCTCGAGGTTAACGGCGTAGGCTACCGTGCCCAGAAGCAGGGCAAGAATCTTGTAATGAACCTCGGATATTCTCATCAGGTAATCGTGCCTGAGGTTCCGGGAATCACCATTGACGTACCGACTCCCAACCAGGTAGTTATAAGCGGTGCGGATAAGCAGCAGGTCGGTCAGTTTGCCGCGGAAGTTCGCGAGAAGCGTCCGCCGGAGCCTTATAAGGGCAAAGGTATTAAGTACGCCGACGAGCATATCCGCCGCAAGGAAGGTAAAGCCGGCAAGGGTGCTAAGAAATAATAAAGGAGTGTATAAACGATGGTTACAAGACCAAACAGCAATCAGGCAAGACTTAAGCGTCACGCCCGCGTCCGCTCAAAGGTCAGCGGTACGGCGGCTTGTCCTCGCCTTGATGTATTCCGCTCCAACAGCAACATTTACGCCCAGCTTATCGACGATGTAAACGGCGTTACACTCGCGGCCGCTTCTTCCAACGAGAAGGATTTCGGAATTTCCGGCGGCAACAAAGAGGGCGCTCACAAGGTTGGAAAGTTAATTGCTGAACGCGCCGCTGAAAAGGGCATCACCGAGGTTGTTTTTGACCGCGGCGGATACATTTATCACGGCCGTGTCAAGGAGCTTGCCGAAGGTGCCCGCGAGGGCGGACTCAAGTTCTGATAAGGAGGAATACTTTTGGCTACAAATATTGACGCATCAACATTAGATTTAAAAGAGCGCGTAGTTGCCATAAACCGTGTTTCCAAAACCGTTAAGGGCGGACGCATTATGAAGTTCGCGGCGCTTGTGGTTGTAGGAGACGGCAACGGCATCGTAGGCTACGGGCTCGGCAAGGCGGGCGAGGTTCCGGACGCTATCCGCAAAGGAATTGAAGACGCTAAAAAGAATCTTATAAAGGTATCCTTAAAGGGTACAACAATTCCGCACGAGGTTATAGGCGAATTCGGCGCAGGCCGCGTTCTTCTTAAGCCCGCGGCTCCCGGTACCGGCGTTATTGCCGGCGGCGCTGTTCGTGCGGTAGTTGAGACTGTCGGTATTTCCGACATTCGTACCAAGGCTTTAAGATCGAACAATCCCTGCAACGTTGTTCGCGCCACTGTTGCCGGCCTCGCTTCGCTTCGCAGCGCCGAGGAAGTAGCAGCTGTACGCGGCAAGTCTGTCAAGGAAATCATTGGTTAAGGAGGAGCAGCGTTATGGCAACAAAAAAGGCTGCCGGCCTTAAAGTAAAGCTGGTAAAAAGCACCATCGGTGCTAAAAAGGATCAGATAGCTACCGCAAACGCTCTCGGTCTCTTCAAAATCGGCGATGAGAAAATTCAGCCGGATAACGAGCAGACCAAGGGCAAGATCAACAAGATTTCTCATCTTGTTGAGGTTACGGCTGCAAAATGATTTTTTCAATCCGCATAAAGCGGAAATGCGGTTTTAACCGCGCGAATTAAGCAAGGAGGTGCGAACAATGAAAATGCATGAATTATCTCCGGCTTTCGGCTCTACAAAAGAGGCGAAGCGTATAGGCAGAGGTCACGGCTCGGGCAACGGCAAAACTGCCGGTAAAGGTCATAAGGGTCAGAAGGCTCGTGCGGGTCACGGTATGAGACCCGGCTTTGAAGGCGGTCAGATGCCGCTTCAGAGGCGTATTCCTAAGCGTGGCTTCAATAATATTTTTGCCGAGGAATGGATAGCGATTAACCTTTCCGCACTTGAGGTGTTCGAGGACGGCGCTACGGTTGACGCTGCAGCTTTGGCTGATAAGGGTATAGTAAAGAAAGCAAGCCTTCCCATTAAGGTTTTGGCTAACGGCAAGCTTACAAAGAAGCTCACCGTTAAGGCAAACGCTTTCTCTGCGGCTGCTGCTGAGAAAATCAATTCAGTCGGCGGAAAGGCTGAGGTGATCTGATGTTAGAAACATTAAGAAACGCCTGGAAAATAAAAGAAATTCGTAATAAGATTCTTTTTACCGTTTTCATCGTTTTGATTTTCCGTATCGGTTCGGTTATTCCGGTACCGTATATCGACGTTGCCGCTTTAAAATCCGCAACCGAATCGGGAACAACGAATGAATTTTTCAGCTACCTGTCTATTCTTACCGGAGGCGGTCTTGAGTACGGCGCAATATTCGCAATGTCTGTTACCCCGTACATCAACTCCTCAATTATAGTACAGCTTCTGTGTGTGGCTATCCCTTATCTTGAAAGGCTTTCAAAAGAGGGAGAGGAAGGACAGAAGAAGTTAGCCCAGATAACCCGTTACACAACGGTTATTTTGGCGCTGATTCAAGGTACGGCATATTTCTTCTATCTCAAAAACAGCAACTATTTAAGCGTGTCCGGCGGTGCCGTCATCTTTGCGGCGTTCGTTATAATACTTGCCTTTACGGCGGGTTCCGCGCTTGTGATGTGGCTCGGCGAGCAGATAGATGTTAAGGGTATCGGCAACGGTATTTCAATACTGCTTTTCGCAGGTATTATCTCCCGCGGCCCGCAGGCTCTTAACACACTTATCGCTTACTGGAAGCTCGATAAGCAGTTTGCGGTTGTTGGAATAGTAGTTATGTTCTTACTGGTTATAGCCTTCATCGTTTGGATGACCGAGGCGGAGCGCCGCATTCCGGTGCAGTACGCCAAGCGCGTTGTCGGCAATAAGATGTACGGCGGACAGAACACCCACATTCCGATCAAGGTCAATATGTCGGGCGTTATGCCGATAATCTTTGCCTCGAGCATACTTATGCTCCCCACGATGATACTTTCGTTCTGGAAGAACGAGAACCACTGGTTCTATAAGGTATTAAGGCTCTTCAGCGTTCAGGGCGTTTTCTACGCGGTAATCTATTTCGTTCTGATAATCGGTTTTGCATACTTCTATGCAACAATCCAGTTCAATCCGATTGAAATGGCAAACAACCTGCGTAAAAACGGCGGCGCTATTCCGGGAATCCGTCCCGGCAAGTCCACTTCGGACTTCATTTCAAAGATTTTGTCAAGAATAACGCTCATGGGTGCAATATTCTTAAGCGTTATCGCTATCCTGCCAATACTCATCGGCAGCGTCGGCGGAATCAATATTTCCCTCGGCGGTACGTCGGTACTCATTATGGTAGGCGTTGCGCTTGACACTGTCCGTAATCTTGAATCCCAGATGATGATGCGTCATTACAAGGGATTCCTTGATTAAGAATAGGAGTATTAAATTATGAAGCTCATTCTTTTGGGAGCACCGGGCGCCGGTAAAGGCACCCAGGCGGAGATAATCTCCGAAAAATATAATATTCCGACCATTTCCACCGGCAACATCATTCGTGCTGCGCTTAAAAACGGAACGGAAATGGGACTCAAGGCAAAATCATATATCGATGCGGGCGAGCTTGTCCCGGATGATGTCGTTATCGGCATCATTAAGGAGCGTTTGGCTGAAAGCGACTGTGCAAACGGTTACATTTTAGACGGCTTCCCGCGCACGATTCCGCAGGCAGAGGCGCTTGACGAAATGGGCTTCGGTATTGATGCCGCACTCTCTATCGAGGTTGCGGACAGCGAGATAGTAAAGCGTATGTCGGGCAGACGCGTTTGCGAAAAGTGCGGCGCCAGCTACCACACCGAGTATAAAAAACCGGCTGAAGAGGGCGTTTGCAATTCCTGCGGCGGCGCGCTTGTTACCCGTAAGGATGATGAGCCGGAAACCGTGAAAAACAGACTTAACGTTTATCACGAGCAGACCGAGCCGCTGAAAGATTATTACAAAAACTGCGGAAAGCTTATCACGGTCGAGGGACAGGACGAGGTTAAGGATACTACCCGTCTTGTACTCGAGGCGCTGGAGAAGAATATATGATAGTGCTTAAAACCGGCCGCGAGCTTAAAATAATGAAAGAGGCTTGCAGTATATCGGCCGGAGCATTAGAGGTAGCCGGCAAAGCGGTAGAGCCCGGAGTAACAACGGCTGAGATCGACCGTCTGGCGGAGGAATACATCCGACGCCGCGGCGGCGAGCCCAACTTTAAAAATTACGAGGGCTACCCCGCTACTGCCTGTATATCTATAAACAACGAGGTAATTCACGGCATACCTTCCGAAAAGCGCAAGCTGCGCGCCGGCGATATTGTAAGTATCGACCTCGGCGCAAAGTTTGACGGGTATCACGGCGATAACGCCGCCACTTTCGCCTGCGGGGATGTATCTTCTGAGGCGAAGCGGCTGATGTACACAACGCGCGAAAGCCTTTACGAGGGAATACGCGCGGCATGTGCGGGCGGCAGGATCGGTGATATAGGTCACGCTGTTCAGAGTTATGTTGAGGCGCGTGGGTATTCGGTCGTGCGGCAGTTTGTCGGTCACGGCGTGGGTACGCACCTGCATGAAGCTCCCGAGGTTCCCAATTTCGGCACACCCGGCAGGGGAATACGCCTGCTGCCCGGAATGACCATAGCAATTGAACCGATGGTAAACGCCGGAGGCTATGATGTTAAGGTTCAGCCGGACGGGTGGACTGTTTTAACCAAGGACGGTTCGCTTTCGGCTCACTTTGAGCATACGATAGTGATAACCGCCGACGGTCCTAAAATTATGACCGTGGTTTGAGGAAACGCTTATGGTGGGTCGCATAGTCTTTTCAAAGGCGGGGCGCGATAAAAACCACCTTATGGTGGTGGTGAGCGCGGACGATAAATTCCTTTACCTTTGCGACGGTAAGGAACGCCCGCTTGAAAAACCGAAACGCAAAAATGTGAAGCACGCAGCGTTTACAAACACATTTCTTGATGAAAACAGCTATAAAACCGATAAGGCTCTGAGGCGGGAATTGGCGCGTTTCAGAGACGAAGGCTTGAAAGAGAGGAACCGAAATGTCTAAAGAAGATATGATAGAGCTTGAAGGAGTCGTTGTTGAGGCAATGCCTAACGCAATGTTCAAGGTAGAAATCCAGGGGGGACATATAATCCTTGCCCATATATCGGGAAAGCTCCGTATGAATTTCATACGCATTCTCCCGGGCGACAAGGTGACTGTTGAAATGTCTCCGTACGACCTTTCAAAGGGCCGCATAACCTGGCGTTCAAAATAACAGTCAAAAATTTAAGGAGGTATAATCCAAATGAAAGTCAGACCTTCTGTTAAAAAGATTTGCGAAAAATGCAAAATTATCAAGCGCAAAGGCAAGATAATGGTTATCTGCGAAAACCCAAAGCATAAGCAGCGTCAGGGTTAATTGCGCATGAAGAAAAAAATGGAGGTGCTTTGATAAATGGCACGTATTGCTGGTGTTGATCTTCCGAACGAAAAGCGAGTCGAAATCGGACTTACTTACATTTTCGGCATAGGTCTTACAACATCTAAAAAAATCCTTGCCGATACAGGTATCAATCCCGATACCCGCGTCAAGGACTTAACCGAAGACGATATTTCAAAACTGCGTGAATATATCGACCACAACCTTCAGGTAGAGGGTGACCGTCGCCGTACGATTGCGTTTGATATTAAGAGACTTATCGAAATCGGAAGCTACCGCGGTTTGCGCCACAGAAAGGGTCTGCCGGTAAGAGGGCAGCGCTCAAAGACTAACGCGCGTACACGCAAGGGTCCGAAGAAGACCATAGCTAACAAGAAGAAATAAGTAGGAGGAAGATAATATGGCTACTGCAAAGGGCAAGACGACCGCTACACGCCGTCGCCGTGAGAAAAAGAATATCGAACGTGGCTCTGCTCATATCCAGTCTACCTTCAACAATACTATTGTTACCATCACCGATACGCAGGGCAACGCTCTTTCATGGGCATCTGCCGGTGAGTTAGGTTTCAGAGGCTCAAGAAAGTCTACTCCTTTCGCGGCACAGAGCGCGGCAGAAACCGCTGCTAAGGCTGCTATGGAGCACGGTCTTAAGACTGTTGAAGTGTATGTAAAGGGTCCGGGTGCAGGACGTGAAGCGGCTATCCGCGCACTGCAGACCGCAGGTCTTGAGGTAAGCATGATTAAGGATGTTACCCCGATTCCGCACAACGGCTGCCGTCCTCCCAAGAGAAGACGCGTATAATCGGTTAAAACTAATTTGCAATTTATATTGCAGCTAAAATTTTGGAGGTGTAACAGATGGCAAGATATACCGGTGCAGTTTGCAGACTTTGCCGCCGTGAGGGTCAGAAATTGTTCCTTAAGGGCGAGCGCTGCTATTCCGAGAAATGCTCGGTAGGACTGAGAGGCTACGCTCCCGGTCAGCACGGACAGGGCAGAAAGAAATCGTCCGAATACGGTATGCAGCTTCGCGCAAAGCAGACCGCAAGGCGTTTCTACGGCGTCCAGGAAAATCAGTTCCATCATTATTTTGAAATTGCTGAAAGAAAGCAGGGCATTACCGGCGATAACCTTTTAAGAATACTTGAAAGCCGCCTTGATAATGTTGTTTACAGAGTAGGCTTTGCTTCGTCAAGAGCAGAGGCTCGTCAGCTTGTAGGTCACGGTCATTACGAAGTGAACGGCAAGCGCGTTGACATTGCTTCATATCTCCTGAAAGCGGGCGATGTTGTTTCTATCTGCGAGAAGAGCCGCGCAAGCGAGAAAATCAAAGCAGTTGTAGAGGCTAACAGCGCAAGACCCGTTCCGGAGTGGATCGATGTTGACCGTACTAACCTTTCGGCAAAGATCATAGCTCTCCCGACAAGAGAACAGATCGAAGCTCCTGTTGAAGAGCAGCTCATCGTTGAGTTCTATTCTAAGTAATAGACCCGAAATAACGCAGCGTTCACCGTGCCGGGCACTGCGAAACTTAAAATTACGGTACGGAGAAACGGAGCTTTTAAATGATAGAAATTGAAAAGCCCAGAATAGATACCGCTGAATTGACAAGCGACGGCACTTACGGCAGGTTCGTTATGGAACCGCTGGAGAGAGGCTATGCAACGACCCTCGGCAACAGCATGAGGCGCGTGCTGCTTTCAATCCTTCCCGGCGTTGCCGTTACCTCGGTCAAGATTGACGGTGTTGTGCATGAGTTTTCCACCATTCCCGGTGTGAAAGAGGATGTTACCGAAATAATCCTCAACATAAAGGGACTGATTGCAAAGCTCCATGCCGATACGGCGAAAAAAGTTTATATTGAGGCAGAGGGTCCCTGTGTGGTTACCGCCGCTTCTATAAAAGCCGATTCCGAAGTCGAGATTTTAAATCCCGATATGTATATAGCCACTCTTGACGCGGGAGCAAAGCTCAATATGGAGATGACTCTCGATAAGGGCAGAGGCTATGTTTCCGCCGAGCAGAACAGACCGGCGCAGAATGTTATCGGCGTTATTCCCGTTGATTCTATCTATACGCCCGTACTCAAGGCTAACTTTAAGGTTGACAATACCCGCGTGGGCAATGTCACCGATAAGGGCAAGCTTACAATGGAAATTTGGACAGACGGCTCTATAAGAGCGAACGAAGCTATTTCCATGTCGGCGAAGGTGCTTATTGAGCACTTTGAGCTTTTCCTCGATTTGACCGAGGGTGTAAGCGAGACCGAGAGCATTATGGCAGAAAAGAACGACAACGAGAAGGAAAAGGTTCTCGATTTAACGATCGACGAGCTGGATTTATCTGTACGCAGCTTCAACTGCCTGAAGCGCGCAGGTATAAATACGGTAGAGGATCTTATCAACAAGTCCGAGGAGGACATGATGAAGGTGAGAAACCTCGGCCGCAAGTCGCTTGAAGAGGTCATTGCAAAGCTGAATTCTTTCGGCTTCACCCTTAAAAACGACGACGAATAAAGCAAAACCGCAGCAAACTTTGCTGCAATAAGGAGTGAATGGAAATGCCAGGTACCCGTAAACTCGGAAGAACCAGCGATCACAGAACTGCTATGCTCAGGGCAATGGTTACTTACCTGCTCGAAAACGGCAGAATTGAGACCACCGTTACCCGCGCTAAGGAAGTAAGAGCAATGGCAGAGAAGTATATTACACTCGCTAAGGATAATAACCTGAACAGCAAGCGTCAGGCATTGGCGTTTATTACTAAGGAGGATGTTGTTGCAAAGCTCTTCAACGAAATCGCTCCCAAGTATTCGGATGTTAACGGCGGATATACCCGCATTGTTAAGACCGGACCGCGCCGCGGCGACGCTGCCGAAATGGCAATTATCGAGTTAATATGATTTTAAGGCATTAAGCCGAAATTTAGTACTCACATTTTTTACGCGCAGTTGTATGCGCCGATGATGTGTGTACTAAGACGGAGAGCATCGGATGTGTTTCGGTGCTCTTTGATTTAGCCGTAAACGGTTAAATCAGGAAATCCGCCCCGCATCAGTCGTTTAACGACCGCTGCGGGGCGGATTTTTCGCGCACAGCGCCGAAGCGCTTTATGCAGCACCCGAATGACGGACCGTTGCTTCCTTTTTCGGGGAAATTTGACGCTGTAAAATTTTTAAATTGACATATATTATAGCATACATAGCATATTATTGAGTATTCCATTTTCACATTAATTAAGCTATACTTTATAAAGTACAAACAATGCTATAGCAGAGGTGAAAAAAATGGATAAAACAGAATTCGGCAAAAGGTTGAGATACCTGCGCGCCGAGGCGGGCTATACACAGGAAAAGCTGGCGGAGCTTTCCGACATGAGTACGGTATATTTGGGCGAAATAGAGCGCGGCAAGAAGGTAGTCGGGCTTGATAAATTTATAAAGCTGGTGCGAGCGCTTGATGTTTCGGCAGATTATATTCTGTGCAATGAGCTGCCATCCGGCGCACCGTATGTTTTTGATGAGATAACCGAGCGATTAAAGGACCTTGACCCCAAACAGCTTAAAACCGCACTTGATATTCTTGACGCTTATTTGAAAAATTTGTGATATGACCGGATAATGCCGTTTTTAAGAAACAGCACTGCTCTTATATTCAACAAATTTCCCCCTCCCTTTCCTTTGAATTGTTCAGCAGGCATTAATATAAAAGCACCTCTCTGCCGACTGGGCAGAGAGGTGCTTTTGTGTACATATAATCTGTACGCTGAGGTCTATTTGACCGTGACCGTACCGTTTTCGGTTTTAACGGAGATCGCCTGCTCATCGTAATTGCAGACGGCACTTTCGCCGCAGATGACCTTGATTTCGGTTTTGCCCGAAGCGCCGTTCTTTATTTTGAAATTCAGATACGCTAAAACGCCGTCCTTTTCAACATCCTTATCCTCAACGCTTACAAGCCTGATCTTTCCGCTGCCTGCTTCCGCTGCCGTGCAGTCGGTAAGCAGCTCGCCCTTATCTGTGCTCAAATATTCAAGAGCGTCCGCGTCATATTCAAAATCGATAAGAAAGCCCATTGCACCGGGGTTACCTGTGAAGCTTACGGGAATCTTAATATTTTTGCCCGGCTCCGCCGAAACAGAGCCGACAGATACAGTAGGAACTCCGCCATTGTTTTTTGTGCCGCCGTCCGATTTGAAAATGCCAGTCAGCCATATTCCGAGCGCGACCAAGAGAATCAGTCCCGCGGCAATCGATGAAATTAATATAATCAAATTTTTTTTACTCAAATTACACACGTCCTTTAATATATAATAATGCATATATACAGTGTTTGTCAAGAATAAACCGACCCGTATATTTTTGTAGGAAATGTAAAAAATTGATTTTTTATGCTTTATTACTTGAAAAAAAGGCGCACAGATATTATAATTAATTAGTTATGAGGTGAAGTTTATGTCAGATTATTTGAATATGAGCCGAAACGAGCTGACAGACGAGCTTAAGGCAGTGCGCGCAGAGTACGAGCATATGCGCAGCATGCATTTGTCGCTTGATATGTCGCGCGGCAAGCCCGGCTTTGACAATATGGATTTAAGTGAGAAAATGTTCGACCTTGTGGGCAACGATACCGGATTTAAAAATATAAGCGGAATTGACTGCCGAAATTACGGGGGGCTTGACGGACTCGCAGAGCTTAAAAACCTTTTCGGTGAAATTTTGGGGCTTAATCCCGATCAGATAATTGTGGGAGGCAACTCCTCGCTTAATATGATGTTCGACACCATCGCCCAGGCAATGACCCACGGCATGGGCGGCGAGCCTTGGATGAAGCAGGGAAAGCTTAAATTTTTGTGTCCTGTTCCGGGATATGACCGCCACTTTGCAATAACCGAATATTTCGGCTTTGAGCTGATTCCCGTCGGGATGAATGATGAGGGCCCGAATATGGATGAGGTCGACGAGCTTATCAAGGATCCTTCTGTCAAGGGCATTTGGTGCGTTCCGAAGTATTCAAACCCCGAGGGGATAACCTATTCCGATAATGTCGTTCGCCGTATGGCGCACATGAAGCCCGCGGCGGGGGATTTCCGAATTTTTTGGGATAACGCCTATGCGGTGCATGATTTGTACGACGAAGGGGACCCGCTCCTTAATATATACAACGAATGCGTAAAGGCGGGAAGCCCGGATCTTCCCATAATTTTCACATCCACTTCAAAAATAACCTTCCCGGGTGCGGGTGTGGCGGTTGAGGCTGCAAGCCCCAACAATGTGGCGCTCTTAAAGGGCAGAATGAAATATCAGACCATAGGACCCGATAAGCTTAACCAGTTAAGGCACGCGCGCATGTTCAGAACCGTTTCCGATATCGAAAGACATATGAAGCGTCATGCGGCGATTCTTCGTCCCAAGTTCGAGACGGTGGAAAAAGAGCTTCAAAAACAGCTGGGAGATACAGGCGTTGCCCGCTGGACGACTCCGAAGGGCGGCTACTTCATAAGCCTTTATGTGCTTGAGGGCTGCGCAAAAAGAGTAGAGCAGCTGTGCGCGAATGCGGGCATGATTCTGACTCCTGCCGGTGCGACCTATCCTTACGGCATCGATCCGAAGGATTCAAATATAAGAATAGCCCCCTCTTACCCCTCGGTTGAGGAAATAGAGAAGGCGTCGGAGGTTTTGGCGCTTGCTGTGAGGTACGCGGCGCTGGAAAAATTACTTTCTGACAAAGAAAATTAGGTGATTTTACATATAACGATTGACTTTGTCTGCGTTTATATGTATAATACATATTAATCACATATAGTGGAGGATTTGCCAATGAAGTCCAAAAGAACAGGCAAGCCGGTATTCTTCGTGGTATTTCTGCTGATTCTGGCGCTGACTTACACCGCCTTTTTCGGAATTGAAAATTACTACGGCGATACCCGCAAGGTTTATGTTAAGGGTGCGAATGATATTCGCTGGGGTATTGATATCAGGGGCGGCGTGGAAGCCGTTTTCTCGCCGGATAAGGAAGGCGTTGATATCACCGCAAACGATATGGATGCCGCAAAAGCAATTATTGAGACCCGTCTTGTAAACAAGAACATAACCGATTACGAGGTTTATACCGACAATGACAATCATCAGATAATCGTAAGATTCCCATGGGCTGCAAACGAGAGCGATTTCGACGCCGCTGCGGCGGTGCAGGAGCTTGGTGAGACTGCGTTGCTTACCTTCTGCCGCAACGAGGATAAAAACGATGTCATCTTAAGCGGTGCGCAGGATATTGACCGCGCCGAGGCGGGCGTTAACGAAAAAGGCGCTTATGTCGTTTATCTCTATTTCACCGATGCAGGCTCTTCAAAGTTTGCTGCGGCGACAAAAGAGCTTGTGGGCAGTAAAATATCCATTTGGATGGATGAAACGAAAATATCCGCCCCGACCGTTAATACCGCGATAACCAACGGCACAGCTTACATAGACGGCATGGCGGGCTCTAAAGAGGCAAAGGATCTTGCGGATAAGATAAATGCGGGCTCTCTGCCGTTTGCGCTTACGGTTGACGACAGCAAGCTGCAGATAATCTCCCCCTCGCTCGGCTCCGACGCACTCCGCGTTATGCTTATCGCCGGCGCTATTGCTTTCGGAATTGTGTGCCTTATTATGATAATACTTTACCGCGTAAACGGCGTTGTTGCGGCAATCGCTCTGCTCGGTCAGCTTGCGGGCAGTATCGCCTGCATTTCGGGCTTCTTCCCGAATGCCGATAGCTTTACACTTACCGTTCCGGGCATTGCGGGTATCATTCTGTCGGTCGGCGTAGGCGTTGACTGTAATGTTATCGCCTCCGAACGCATTAAGGATGAGTTTAGGAAGGGCAAGACGATTGACGGCGCAATAGACAGCGGCTTTAAAAACGCTTTAAGCGCTATAATTGACGGCAATGTTACCATTATAATTGTTTCCATAGTGCTTATGGGCGCATTCGGTACGCCGGATAATATTATAGCCAAGCTGTTCTCACCGATAATGTCGCTCCTCGGCTCTTCGATTACCGGTTCTATCTATTCATTCGGCTACACGCTTTTGGTCGGCGTTATATTCAACCTGATAATGGGTGTGCTTGCCTCCAAGTATATGCTTAAGAGCATTTCGCAGCTAAAAGTTATGAGAAAGCCGCAGTTCTACGGAGGTGAGAAAAATGCGTGAAAATAAAATCGATTTTATTAAGAATTTCAAAAAGGTTATTATTGTTTACGCCGTAATTTTTCTCGCCGGAATAGTATTTATGTTTATCCCGGGCTTCGGCGTAAAGCTGGATATCAACTTCAGCGGCGGCACAAAGATTGCTTACTCCTACACGGGAGACGTTAAGGACGCGGACATAGAAGCCGCCGTTAAAGAGGTTATTAAAAAGTCCTTCACCGTTTCAAAGAGCACCTCTCTCACGGGCGACACAAAGACCTTTGAAATAAGCCTTGTCGGTAAGGATTCGGTTTCTGCAGAGGATCAGGAAAAGCTCACAACGACCCTTGAAGATAAGTTTAAGGATAACAAGATCGAGCTTTACAATTCAAACTCGGTAAGCCCGACCGTTGCAGGCTCGTTCTTTGCAAAGAGCCTTGTGGCAGTGCTTATAACCGCAGTTTTGGTTATAATTTATGTAGGTATCCGCTTTAAGCGTATAGGTGGTATTTCAGCCGCGATAACAGCGCTCTGCGCATTGGTGTTCGATGTGTTTATCACCTTCTTCACCTGCGTGTTCTTCCGCCTGCAGCTTGATTCAAACTACATTGCGGTGGTGCTTACCATCCTCGGCTATTCGCTTAACGATACCATCGTTATTTACGACCGTGTGCGTGAAAACGCGCGCCTTATGCCCGAGGCGGAAATCGGGGAGGTTGTTAACACGAGCATTAACACCTCCTTAAGGAGAAACATCATAACCTCGCTCACAACCTTCGTTGCGGTTATGACTATAGTTACGGTTTCCGAGCTGTTCGGACTGTCAACTCTTCGTACCTTCGCCATTCCTATGGCGTTCGGTATAGTCTCCGGCGCGATTTCCTCACTCTGCATTGCAGGTCCGCTTTGGGTAATTTGGAGACGGCATAAAGCCAAAAAGGCTGCAGCAGCCAAAAAGTAAATCTTGCATTTAAAACCGCCGTCCGTTTTTTTGGGCGGCGGTTCAGTCTGTTCATGGAAAGATTTTTATGAAAATTCGGAAGGCGGCAAGAACGAATAAAAAATTTTTTAAAAATCTGTCCTGTTGAAAATTTAATCGACTTATCGGACATATAATATTATAATAATGTCTACTGAATAATTGCATTAGCAAATGCAATTATATAAAATCGAGTTAAAATCTCGATTTTATGGGTCAAAACCTTTGTTTTGACCGTCAGTATCCATTGATTGTCGCCTGATTTTAAAAAGAATCAAAATGTGATTCTTTTTAAAGTGCAAGGTTTTTTCGCAAAATTGCGCAAAAACCTTGCACCTGAACAATTCAAAAGTTTACACCGACATGCTCGGGTTAAGGTACTTTTGAATTGTTCAGCAGGCATTATAATAGAAACGAAAAATCAGGGAGGTACTCTTGTGAAAAGAAGAATTATTCAAATAGACAGCAATAAATGCAACGGATGCGGCGCTTGTGCCGCAGCCTGTCACGAGGGCGCAATAGCCATGGTCGACGGAAAAGCAAAGCTGATGCGTGATGATTATTGTGACGGGCTCGGCGATTGTCTGCCCACCTGCCCTACGGGAGCTATAACCTTTGTTGAACGCGAGGCGGCGGCTTATGACGAAAAAGCTGTTATGGAAAATAAGCGGAAAAAGCTGCAGGCAAAAAAGCATAAGGAGGGCATGCACCTAAGGGGCGGATGCCCGGGCAGCAGATTCCAAAGAATCGAGCACAGTGAGGAAAGCGATACGGCTGCCGCTGCCGTAAGACCCATAAGCCGACTATCGCAGTGGCCGGTGCAGATAAAGCTTGTCCCGGTAAATGCGCCGTATTTTGACGGTGCAAAGCTGCTCATCGCCGCCGACTGCACGGCATATGCCTACGCCGCCTTTCATGAGCGGTTTATAAAAGGACACATCACGCTTGTGGGCTGCCCGAAGCTGGACGGTGCGGATTATTCCGAAAAGCTGACCGAGATAATCCGCAATAACGATATTAAAAGCGTTACCGTCGTTCGCATGGAGGTGCCCTGCTGCGGCGGACTTGAGCAAGCGGTGAAGACCGCACTTCAGCAAAGCGGTAAATTTATTCCGTGGCAGATCGTCATAATTTCCACAGACGGAAGAATACTTGATTAAAAGAGAAATTCGAAAATAATATTTCGGACAGCACAGAGAAGCTTAATTTAATGCCTGCTGAACAATTCAAAAGTACCTTAACCCGAGCATGTTGGTGTAA